>DAIOWG010000183.1:0-6225 GCA_036758645.1 Dokdonella sp.
AGGACTTCATAAGTGGTCGGATCGTCGACGAGGCGGAACACGAAGCGCCACGCGAGCCGATGCTCGTAGCCGCTGCCCGCGGTGCCGATGAAGCGTTCGCCCGCGACTTCACCGGCGGGTGCGACCGGCAACACCACGCGTTCGCCGGCTTCGAGCACTTCCGAAAGTTCGACTTCGGCCGCGAAGCCGAGTTCGCGCCAGGCGAGGTCGAAGGCCTGGTCGCGCCCGGATGCCGGCTGCGTGTCGATCAGCACGGGCGCGACGCGCTCGCTGCCGAACTGCACGAGGTTGCCGTGCGAAAGGCGGAAGAACAGTTGCGCGCCATCGACGCGCACGCCCTCGTGCACCTGCGCGAACGCGACGAACCAGTGGGTGGAGCCGTCGCCGTACGGCGTGCTGTTGGCCGCATCGAGCTCGAACGCGAGTCCGTCGGTCTTCAGCAGGTCGCGGTTCGCCTCGATGAAGCCACGCAGGCGCGCCTCGACGACGCCCAGATCGACCGCATCGCCGGCTTGAAGCCCGAGCGAGTCGGCGGCGAGGTCGTTGCCGCGACCCGGCAGCAGCCCGATGCCGCTGCCCTGGATCAGGTTGGGGCGGTCGGCGCGCAGGTCCCAGCGCATTTCCCAGCTTCCGCCGGCTCGACGCAGGAACGACTCGATCGCGGGCGCGGCCGGCGTGGATGCATCGAGATGCAGCGTCTGCGCAAGCTCGGGCTGCACCATGAGTTCGGGCGCGATGAAGGCGCGCTGGAGCTTGGGCGGCATGCCTTCCCAAGGCTGGATGGCCGCGGCCGTCCCCGAGAGCAACATCGCGGCGACGAACGCAAGCAGGTGCAGGGTGCGCCCCGAACCGCCGCAGCGGGTGGCGCGGTTCCTCCCGGAACCGGTACGTGTGCGTGACATCGGTCTCTCCCCCGGATGATTGGCAACGCCTCGCCCTCGATGCGCGCGACGCGCGCCGATGGCTGGCTCAGGCTGCGGATGCGCGGCAGCAACCCGGCTACGGGTGCCTGCCGCTGGATCCCCTCCCGAATCCGCAGCTGCAATCTACCACGACGTGTCGGGCGCCCAGGCCGCACCGCGCAGACTTCCGACATGACGACGTTGCAGGGCGGCTCGCTCGCGCATTCAAGCGCTCGGGGCTGGAGCCTCTCCCGCAACGGCAGGACCCCGCACGCACCCGCGACAGCGGGTCACGGTCGGAGACCCCTCGACGAAGCGGGCAGATGGGTTTCCCGAGGGAGGGACTTCTGTCCCGATCGATCGCGCGAAGAACCTCACAACGCGAAGCGGGGTCGATTGGCGAGCAGGTGCGCGATCGAATCGAGTGCGTCGGTGATGCGGTCGAGCGCTTCGGCGATCGCGGCGCGATGGGCCGACGCTTCCTCGCCGCAGTCGCCGAGCGCGGCCGCGAGTGCGCGTTCCTGGCGGCGCAGGAATGCCGAAGCGGGTGCGTGACCGTCGCGCAGGCTCGTCGCGAGTGCCTGCATGCGCGCTTCCACTTCGCTTGCGAACGCGAGCAGGTCGATGCCGGCGGGACGGGAGGCCGCTTCGCCGAGCGCCGCTTCGAGCAGCATGCTCGCGCGGATGAGCCGGTTCGCGTTTGCGAACAGCGCATCCGCGAGCGCGAGCAGCCGGCGATCCGCGCCGGGCTCGCCGCGCATGCGCGAGAGCGAGGCCTCGGCGTTCGAGCGCGCACTGCGCGCGACGCGGCGCGATCTCGCACGCGTGGCGGCGTCGCCGCGCAGCAGGTCGTGGAAGTAGACCCGGTACGCATCCAGCATCCCTGCGAGCGCAGGCCGGACCTGCCTGTGTTCGCGCGTCGGCCACAACGCGTACGCGGCGAGTGCGAGCAGGCTGCCCGCGATGCTCGCGCTGCCGCGTGCCTGCATCGTCTCGCCGGGTTCGATGCCGTGGAACGACAGCAGGACCACCACCGCCGCGGTCAGCAGCGCCACGCCGATTCCATAGTGCACCGTGACCAGCAGGCGGTAACCCGCGCACAGCAGCCCGAGCAGCGCGAGTTGCTCCCAGTCGCCGCCGAAGGCGTAGTGGACGAGTGCGGTCGCGAGCACCAGGCCGCCGAGCGTGCCGGCCACGCGCAACAGCCCGTGGCGGAACGTGCCCGCGTAATCGGGCTTGAGCACGATCGCGATCGTCATCGGGATCCAGTAGCCGTGCGGCAGCCCGAGCGCGCGCTCGACCACCACCGCGATCGCGAGACAGGCGCCGCAGCGCAGCGCATGGCGGAACGCCACCGAAGACAGCGCGAGGTTCGCGCGCAACACGCCGATCGCATCGCGCGGGCGCAGCCTGCGCGGCAGGCCGTGCTCGGCGCTGAGCTCGCGAAGTTCGCCGCGGCTGCCGGCATAGGCCGCGTTGCGGATCACCGCGCGCAACTGGCCCGCGAGCACTTCGGCGCGCACCACTGCGACCGCGCGAAGCGCCCGCTCGCGGGGCACCCTCGAACCGTCGCGCAACGCGAGCAGCGCGCCGAGCGCGGCGTCGAATCCCTCCATCGCCGCATTCGCGGCGAGCGGGCTGGCGCCGCGTTCGAGGCCTTCGGCGATCGCCTCGAATGCGCGCGCAGCGTATTCCTGCAACCGCTCGATCGTCGCGCGGCTCGCCTCGTCGTGCAGGTCGGCCAGCGCGAGCAGTTCGAGGCGCGCGCGTTCGAGCAGCGCCGCGAGCACGCGGAATCGCTCCATCACCGGGCCGCGCGCGCGGTCGCTGCCGTGCAACTGGCTCTCGAGGTCGAGCAGCGCACGCGTCTGCGGCGGTGCTTCGGTCGGATCGCTGCGGCCGCGCGCGGCGCGCGCGAGTTGGCGGCACAGCGCGGCGAGGCTTTCGCGCTCGGGACCGTAGCGCCCGAGCGGCCACGCGGCGATCGCGAAGGCGGTCTGCAGGGTGCCTCCGGCGAAGATCAGCAACGCGGCGCCGAGCGCGCCACCCGCGTCGCGCGGTTCGGCGCCCATCACGATCAACAGGATCATGCTGGTCAATCCCGCGCGCCCCGCTTCGGGACCGAGTGCGACGAGCAGGCCACCGCAGAGGCCCCAGAGCAGCGCCGCGAGCGCAAGCATCGGCGTGCTCGCGCCGAGCAGGCTGCCGACGAACGCGGACGCGGACGCGGCAAGCGCGGTCAGCAACATCCTGCGCAGCCGCTGGCGGTACGCACCCGGCTGGTCGGTGAACATCGTGTTGAGCGCGCCGGTTGCGACGCCGACGCCGACGGCGACGTGACCGGTCGCCACGCCGATGCCGAGGGGCAGCACGATCGCCGCGGCATTGCGCAGCGCCACGCGCAGCGGCACGTCGCGCGGCTCGAACCGGATCAGGCTCCGCAGCATCGTCACCGAAAGCCGCTCGCGCTTCGCGCGCGCTCAGCCGAGGTACTTGTCCGGCGCCGGATTGAGGTGGCCGCAGGCGTCGCAGGTGCGCGCGTCGGTCGAGCGGTAGAAGCGCTCGAACACGGCCGGGAAGTCGTTCTCGATGTCGCGCAGCGGAAAGTACTCTTCATACAGCTTGTGGTTGCACTCGACGCAGTACCACATCAGCGCGTCCTGCTCGTGTGGCAGGCGCTTGCGCTCGATCACGAGTCCGACGGAGCCGGCCATGCGTTGCGGCGAATGAGGCACGCGCGGCGGCAGGTAGAACACCTCGCCCGCGCGGATCGGGATATCGCGCGCACGTCCGTCCTCCTGGATGCGCAGCACCATCTCGCCCTCGATCTGCAGGAAGAACTCGGGACCTTCTTCCTGGTGGTAGTCGGTGCGCTGGTTCGGACCGCCGACGATCATCACGATGAAGTCGCCGTCGACGATGCACTTGTTGCCGACCGGCGGCTTCAGCAGGTGGCGGTGTTCGTCGATCCAGCGTTGCAGGTTGAACGCGGCAGGCAGCATGCGCGGGAATCCCGGGATTGCGTTGCCCGCAGTCTATCGCCCGCGCGGTTTCGCGTCGAAGGCACGCCGGCTGACCTGCGACCGTCCAGCCTGCGGCGAGCCCTCAGCCCTCAGCCCTCAGCCCTCAGCCCTCAGCGAAGCGATGCACTTGAGTTCGATCGCGATCGGCGTCGGCAGCGCGGTGATGCCGAGCGTGGTGCGACATGGCGCGGACGCGGGGTCGGGGAAGAATTCGGCGTAAACGCGGTTGTAGGCGGCGAAATCGCGCGCCATGTCGGTGAGGAACACGGTCACGTCGACGAGGTCTTCCCAGCGCGCGTCGCTGGCCTCGAGCACTGCGCGCACGTTCGCGAACACCTGGCGGCACTGGGCTTCGATGTCGTAGCCGACAAGCCGCCCGTCGCCGTCGTGGCGATTGCCCGGTATCTCGTTGCTGCCGGGCGTGCGCGGGCCGACGCCCGAGAGGAACAGCAGGTCGCCGACGCGGCGCGCATGCGGGTAGGCACCGACCGCCGCGGGCGCGCGCGTCGTGCTGATGCCATTGCTCATGTGCCACCCCGCTTGCGCGCATCGATCTTGACGTCGCGCCGCGAGATCACGCGCCCCTCCGCGTTCTGGCTCGCGAGCCGGTAGCGTCCGGGCTTGAGATACATGAGTCCACGCACTTCCACGATGTTGTGGAACAGGCGATCGTCCGGATTGTCCGAACCCTGCATCGGGTCGAGCACGACGCGGTCCGACGGGATCGCGTCGCTGCCCTCATCGAACGGAATCGCCTCGACCAGGCACGGGAACTGGCCCTGGCAGAGCGTGCCGTTGATGGAATAGGGCTGCCGCATCCCGCCGAGGTCGGCCCAGGTCGGGCGACCTTCGCGCACGACGTCGACCGGGAAGAACACGCTGACGTCGTAGGCCTTGGCCTTCAGCGACCACGTGTCGCCCGAGCGATGGGTGAACACGATCGGCTCGCGCGGTTGCAGCTTGTCGACGACCGCGTGGTAATAGGGATGGTTCTCGGTGCCCGGCGGATGTTCGATCAGCATCGTCTGCTCGATCGTGAGCGGGTCGATGCCGGTGAGCTTGCGGAAGTGCTGCGCCATGCTGCGGCCGCCGAGGTAGCGCCCGTTCTCCTGGATGTGCGCGTAACCCGCATTGACCACGAGGCGTGCATCGGGGTCGTCGCGGAACACGCGGTCGCGCAAGTTCTTCGCCTGCGCGTTCTCGCGCACGTCGCCGTTGCCTTCCTCCTCGGTTTCGTACGCGACCACCTTGAAGCCGAGCTCGAGCGCGGTGCGCACCATCTCGGCGCAGATCGGTTCCATCGTGTAGAAGCCGCTGTCGGCGACCGGATAGCCTCGCTGCTGCAGGCCGGTATCGGTCGAATACAGCGTTTCGGCCGCGAAATGCGTGTAGCCGTCTTCGCGCAGGCGCGCGAGCAACTGTATCGTCAATGTGCGCGTGAGCGGCACGTTGTGGGCTTCGTTGAAGAAGATCGCCTTGCGACCCTTCGCGAGCGTGGCGATGGTTTCGATCGCGGGATGCGGCTTCCAGCCGCCGCCGAGCGGAGACGGCGCATCGTCGGAAGCGGGCAACTGCCGGATCGAGTAAGAGTCGTGGGCGCCGACGTAGTCGCCGACGAAGCTCTGGTACCAGCTGAGGTACTGGCCGAACACGATCCGGAATGCCTTGTCCTTGTCGGCACGATAGGCGTCGAGCATCGCCTTGTACTGCGAGAGCAGGCCGCGACGCTTGAGCGCGAGCGCGTACACCCGTTCCGAGGTCTCGAACGCGACCTTCTGCGCCTGCCGCCACTGGTAGGGAGAGAGCGCTTCCTCCTGGGGCGGTGACCCGGCCGGCGCGACCGCCTGCTGCGTGGACTGCGCTGCCGCGGTGCCGCAGCAGAGCAGGGCGGACAGCATCATCGTGGTCGTGCGCATCGTGGATTCCTCGTCGATGCCGGGCAGGTGCTACCCGGCAGGTGCCTCGGCGCGCGATTCGACCAGGCGCACCGCAGCGGCTGCCGCGGCGCCGACGTCGGCGCTGCCGGATGCATGCATGCCGAGGTCGCGCACGAGGCCGTCGCCGAGGCCGTAGATCCAGCCATGCACGGCGAGCTTCTGGCCGCGATCCCAGGCGTCGCGCACGATCGTCATGTGGCACACGTTGAGCGCCTGCTCGATCGCGTTGAATTCGCAAAGTCTCGCATGGCGCAGGTCCATCGAGTCGATCCGCGACAACGCTTCGTCGTGCTTGTGCTGCACGTCGTCGACGTGGCGCAACCAGTTGTCGACGATTACGAGTCGCTGCTTCTCGAGCACCGC
>DAIOWG010000184.1:0-6205 GCA_036758645.1 Dokdonella sp.
ATCCGGCGTTCGTGCTGTTCCTCGAACTCGATCCCGCGCTCGTCGACGTCAACGTGCACCCGGCCAAGCACGAAGTTCGCTTCCGTGAAGGCCGGCTCGTACACGACTTCCTCTATCGCACGCTCAATGACGCGCTCGCGGGCGCGCGCGCGGGGGCGTTTTCCTCGGGGACCACGGCGCCGATGTCGATCGAATCCGCGCGCGCGGTCTCGTCGCAGCCGTGGGCGATCCAGCGCCAGGGCGGCCTCGGCCTTGGCGTCGGCGACGCGATCGGCGATTACGCAGCCCTGTTCGGCGCGCAAGCCCCGGGCCTGGCGACCCGTGGCGGCACGACCATGACGGCCGCCGACGCCGGCGAGGTGCCGCCGCTCGGCTTCGCCCTCGCGCAGTTGCACGGCATCTACGTGCTGGCCGAGAACGCGCACGGGCTCGTTCTCGTCGACATGCATGCGGCGCACGAGCGCATCACCTACGAAAGGCTCAAGGCGGCCCGGACGGGGGAGGGCATCCGTTCGCAGATGCTGCTGGTGCCGCTCACGATCGCGGTCAGCGAGCGCGAGGCGCAGGCGGTGGAGGACCAGGCGCCCCGCTTCGCCGAACTCGGATTCGAGATCGCGCGCAGCGGCCCGCAAGGCGTGCTGGTGCGGCGCATCCCGGCCGTGCTCGAAGGGGCCGACGTGGCCGGACTCGTGCGCGACGTGATCGCCGACCTCGCCGTGCACGGGCAGACGCGCCGGATCGAGGAGAGCACCAACGAATTGCTCGCGACGATGGCCTGCCACGGCTCGGTGCGCGCGAATCGCCGCCTCGGGCTCGCCGAAATGAACGCACTGCTGCGCGAGATGGAAGCCACCGAACGATCGGGCCAGTGCAACCACGGACGCCCGACCTGGGTGCAACTCGCGATCGCCGATCTCGACCGCCTGTTCCTGCGCGGGCGCTGATGCAGCCCGGTCTGCGCGCTTCATGGTGTTGACAATCGCAGGCTGAACTTCGACGCTCGCCTGCTTGTCCGAATCCGGCCCGCGTCGGCCACGACCCCGAAGGGAACCCGATCCATGTTGATGCTCAAAGCTGCCGCGCTGGCCGTTGCCAGCCTTGCCGGAGTACAGGTCATGTCCGCCGGTGTCGATGCCGACAAGGCGCCCGTCGCCGAAGCGGCCTATGTCAAGGAAATCGAAGGTTGGCGCGCCGCGCGCATCGAACGCCTGAAGGCGCCCGACGGCTGGACCAGCCTGGTCGGCCTGCACTGGCTCGAAGACGGTACCCAGTCGGTCGGCAGCGGCAAGGACAATGACGTCGTGCTCGCGGTCGGGCCCGCCAGGCTCGGCACGTTGACGCTCAAGCGCGGCAAGGCGCGCATCGAACTCGATCCCGCCGCCGGCGCGACGATCGACGGCAAGGCGACGCGCTCCGCGCAGCTGCGCGATGATGCGCGCGGCAAGCCGACCACGGTCGCGTTCGGCAGCGCGAACTTCCACCTGATCGAGCGAGGCGGACGCTTCGCCCTGCGCGTGAAGGACAGCGAGGCGCCGACGCGCAAGCAGTTCGCGGGCATCCAGTCCTATCCGATCGATCCCTCGTGGCGCGTGCAGGCCAAGTGGACGCCATCGAAGGCGCGCCGCACGCTTGACGTGCCGAACGTGCTCGGCAAGGTCGAGAAGATGACGGTGCCCGGCGAAGCGACGTTCACGCGCGATGGCAAGACGTACACGCTGCTGCCCGTGCTCGAGACCGCCGATGCGAAGGAATTGTTCTTCATCTTCGCCGACCGCACGAGCGCGAAGGACACCTACGGCGCCGGGCGATTCCTGTACGCCAAGATGCCGGCCGGGGACGGCGTCGTCGTGATCGACTTCAACAAGGCCTACAACCCGCCCTGCGCGTTCACCCCGCATGCGTCCTGCCCGCTGGCGCCACCGGAGAACCGACTCGACCTCGCGGTCACCGCCGGCGAGAAGCGCTACGCGGGCGCGGCCGGCCACTGAGGCGGGGCCGGCACCTGCATCGCGACGCGGTTCAGGCGCCGCGCGGATGATGGATGGGCCTGCGCCGATCCGGCGCGGGCCGCTCGTTTGGGGCCTCGTCCGGCCTCGGGTACACTCCCGCCTTTCGGCCCGGCCGCCTGCGGGTCGTCGCGTCAACGAATTCCACTCGGAGATCCACACATGAAGTTTGCCGGTTCAATTGCCCTCGCGGCGCTGCTCGCAGCCGGATCCGCGTTCGCGCAGGACACCACGTCCGACAAGGGCAAGCTGTCCTATGCGCTCGGATTCCAGGTCGGTGCGCGCCTCGCGGACCAGAAGAACGACGTCGACGTCGCGACCTTCACGCGCGCGCTGCAGGATGCGGCGGCGGGCAAGCAGCCGACGGTGCCGCAGGCGCAGATGGCCGCGGCGATGCAGAAGTACGAGCAGAAGATGAAGGCCGAGGCCGACAAGGCGCTCGGCGACAACAAGCGCGAGGCGGATGCGTTCATGGCGGCCAATCGCGCCAAGAAGGGCATCGTCGCGCTGCCGAGCGGCGTGCAGTACCGCGTCGTCGAGGAAGGCACCGGCCGCGCGATCACGCCGGCGAACGAAGTGACGTTCCACGTGCGCCTGTCGCTGACCAACGGCCGCGAGATCCGCAGTTCCTTCATCGGCGAGCCGGTCAAGGCCAAGGTATCGGACCTGCCGGGCGTGTTCGGCACGCAGCTGCTTCCGGACGTGTTCCCGCGCATGAAGGGTGGCGACCACTGGATGATCTACCTGCCGCCGGAACAGCAGTCGGGCAACCAGGTGTTCGTCTGGGAAATCAAGATCCTCGACGTCAAGTAAGCCACTCCGGAGCGGTCCGGTCGCGCGGTTCGCCGCGCACCGTCGCGGAACCTGCGCGGCGCCATGCGGCGCGGGTCCGCTGGGGCCATCCCGGCCAGCGGGGAACCGCGCCGCGCGCATGAGCCAGCCTGTTTCCATGCCAAGCTCCCACGCCCCGATCACGAGCCCGTGCATCGGCATCTGCCGCCTCGATGCCGACGGTTACTGCGAGGGCTGCCTGCGCAGCGGCGACGAGATCGCGCGCTGGGTGTCGATGGGCGAGGCCGCACGCCGGCGGTTGCTCGACGTGGTGCTGCCGCTGCGCGAGGCGTCGCGGTGAGCGGCGGCGACGCCGTCACGCGACACCTGCGCCGCGCGGTGCGCCGCCTCGACGACCCGCCGGTTCCGACATCCGATGATCTGATCCCGAGCAGCCAGGGCACGCGCGAATACGCCGCGCCTGCGCTCGCGGTGGCGCGCCCTGCGGCGGTGCTGGTGCCGTTCGTGCCGCGCGCCGGCCGCCTGTCGGTGCTGTTCACGCGACGCAACCCGCACCTGCGCAACCACGCCGGCCAGGTCAGTTTCCCGGGCGGCGCGATCGACCCGGGCGACATCGACGCGGTCGCAGCCGCGCTGCGCGAAACGCGCGAGGAGACCGGCATCGACGAAGCGCGGGTCGATCCGTTCGGTTATCTCGACTGCCTCGACACGGTGTCGGGCTACTGCGTCACGCCGGTGACGGGCTTCGTGCGCAACGACTATGCGCTGCGGTTGCATGAGGACGAAGTCGACGAGGTCTTCGAAGTGCCGCTCGAGTTCATCCTCGAACCCTCGACGCTGCGCCGCGAGCGATTCCTCTGGGCCGGCAGAGAGCGCGAGGTCTTCGCATTCGACTGGGAAGGCCGGCGCATCTGGGGCGCCACCGCGGCCATCCTCAAGAACCTGATCGACCGGATGCAAGCCCGATGAACACGCACGCGACCCTCGTCACTGCCGACCGATTGCAGGCGCTGCAGGCGCGCGGCGGCGTGCTCGTCGTCGATTGCCGCTGCGACCTCGCCGACGTCGAAGGCGGTGCGCGTGCCCATCTTGCCGGCCATGTGCCGGGTGCGGTGCATGCCGACCTCGAGCACGACCTGTCCGATCCATCGAAAACCGGGCTCGGGCGCCATCCGTTGCCCGATGCGCAGGTGTTCTCGCAGGTGTTGCGGCGCTGGGGCTGGACGCCCGAACTCGACGTCGTCGCGTACGATGCCGCGGGCGGCGCACTCGCGGCGGCGCGCCTGTGGTGGATGCTGCGGCTGACCGGCCACGCACGCGTGTCGGTCCTCGACGGCGGTTTCCCCGCGTGGCGCGACGGTGGAGGAGCACTCGAAGCCGGCGACGTCCGGCGCGACCCCTCGCGGGTCGAGGTCGCGTTCGATCCGGGGGAGGTCGTTGGCTGCGACGAACTGCAGCAGGGACTGCGCGACGGCCGCGTGCTGCTCGTCGACGCACGCGCCGCACCGCGATTCCGCGGCGAAGTGGAGCCGCTCGATCCGGTTGCGGGTCACGTGCCGGGCGCGGTCAATCGCCCGTTTCAGCGGAACCTCGCGGCGGACGGCACTTTCCTTGCGCGCGACGCGCTGCGTCAATCCTTCACCGCGCTACTGGCCGGACGCGATCCGCGCGATGTCGTGCACATGTGCGGCTCGGGCGTCACCGCCTGCCACAACCTGCTCGCGATGGAACACGCGGGTTTCGCAGGCTCGCGCGTGTTTGCGCCTTCCTGGAGCGGATGGATCGACGATCGCTCGCGCGCCGTCGCCGTCGGCGACTGAAGGCACGCCGCGTCCGCGCGTCGGATGCGCGCAACGCGTCCGGCAGCACGGGCGGATCGGACACGCCGCGAGCGCCGGCCGACCTTCGGTGGTCCGGCCGACGCGCAGCGCGAGCTTCGGCGAAGGATCAGCCCTTCGACTTCAACCGCGCGACGAGTGCCTGCAGCACGGTCTGGGTCTCGGTCGCGAACCAACCGTCGACGAATTCGTCGACGCGGAAACGGGTTGGGTCGTCGAAGATCGCGGCGAGGTCGGCGCGCGCGATGCGACGCGTCTCGGTCATCGCATGCGGCGGCAGCGCGAGCAGGCCTGCGAGCCATTCGCGTGCGCGCGGCACCACGGCTTCGACGTCGGCGAGCTCGTCGACGAGGCCGATCGCGCGTGCCTGCTCCGATTCGAGCATCAAGCCCGCGACCATCAGGCGTTCGGCGCGCCACGGGCCGAGCAGGCGGCGCAGGGCCGCCTGGATGCAATCGGGCACGGTCAGTCCGACCTGCACCTCGTTGAGTCCGATCCGGAACGGCTTCTGCGGATCCGGGCTGCGGGCCATCACCCGGTAGTCGCACATGATCGAGAGCACCGCCCCGCCAGCCGGGCTGTGGCCGGTGATCGCGGCCACGATCGGGATCGGCGCGCACGCGAGGTCGGCGCAGAGCGCGAAGAAATCGGTCCAGAACGCGCGCATGCCTGCGCGGTCGAGCTGCAGCAGCGCGGGCACGTCGAGGCCGGCCGAGAACATGCCGGGCGAGCCCGCGAGCAGCAGGCCGCGCGCGCCCTCGCGCTGTGCATCCCTGACCGCTTCGCGCAGGCGCGCCACGAGCGCCGGATCGAGTGCATGCACGGGCGGGCGCGCGAGGCGCAGTTCGTGTATCGCTTCGTCACGGATCAGGTCGAGCATCGGCGGCGCGGTTCCGGTTGGCGTGTGGTGTGCGTGCGGTTGGGGTATCCGGCGTCGCGCGACTATTCGTCGGACGGCGTCCAGGCGTAGCGCACGACGTACTCGAGCGTCGCCTCGCGGCCGGCCGGCACCGCGACGCTGAACTCGAGCAGGTCCGGCGACTGCTTCGCCGGCGGCTGGCTCGAAGACGCGAGCGTCCATGCGCGCCAGCGGTTCGGGTGTTCGCGCACCGTCACGGTGCGCGCGGAATCACCTGAATTTGACAGCGTGATGCGGAATCCCTCGCGCAGCTCGCGCGCCGCACGATCGACGTCGAACGACGTGCGTTCGCGCGTCGCGGAAAGCTCGAATGCGAGTCCGAGGGTGACGTCGACCTTGCGCCCCTTGGCGGTGTCGCCGAGGCGGCTTTCACCGAGCAGTTCGGAGCGGCCGTCACGATCGCGCACGAGCACGCGCAGCATGCCGGCCGGCAGGTTGTCGGTCGCCGTGAAGCCGAGTTGCGACTGCACCGGCCCGCTCGACGGCGGCGAATGATCCGGCGCGAGCATCGGCTTGGGCGGGAACCAGGCGCCGCCGCTCTCGAACAGCCAGCGGCGTTCGCAATCGAGCTCGCGCGAGGCGTGCAGCGGCACTTGCGTCACGCTCGCATCGGGCAGGTCCAGGCGTCCGTCGATCGCGTAGCTGCGGTA
>DAIOWG010000185.1:0-6186 GCA_036758645.1 Dokdonella sp.
TATCGCGGTTGCAGAGTGCTCACTGCGTCCGGCGGCGCCGGCACCTGCGCCGCTAGTGCATGGCTGGCAAGCAGAAGGGCCAGCAGCAGTGCGCGATTCACGCAAGTTTTCAAATTCGGCCTCCTTGCAGGCACGATCGATGCGGCAGGACATGTCGCGCGATTGTGGCATGGGCGGGTGTGCATCCTGCGACCATCCGCGCTTGCGCGCGCGGATGCACGACCGAAGCTCGACATCGTCCGGGCGCGGCGCCGGCCGTGGGCGCCGTCGCGCGCGCCAAGCCGCCGCGGCGGCGGCCGGCGGACTGCGACGAAAGTCTGAACGCGTGCACGCGCATGCACGACTTGCCCTAGAATCGGTCGGTCAGGCTGCATCCGCTGCAAGGAAGGGCGGATCGGTCAAGCGGCACACCCGTGATCCCTCGATTGCCGCACGTCCCGGAAGGACTGCGTCAGCGCCCCCGCACCGGACCGTCGATGCTGTATCACCTGCATGAAGTCAATCGCGCGCTGCTCAATCCTTTCGTGAGCTGGTCGGGCGCCGCCGCACAGGCGCTGTTCTCGCCCGACAACTGGATCTCGCGGATGCCCGGCGCCGACCGCTTCGCCGCGGGCTACGAATTGATGTACCGGCTCGGCAAGGACTACGAGAAGCCCACCTTCGGCATCACCTCGGTGGCCGCGCATGGCGGCCACGCGGCGGTGATCGAACAGGTCGAGATCGCGACGCCGTTCTGCAACCTGCTGCATTTCAGGCGCTGCACCGACGAACCCGCGACGCTCGCGAAGATGTGCAACGACCCGGTCGTGCTGGTGGTCGCGCCGCTGTCGGGACACCATGCGACGCTGCTGCGCGACACCGTCCTGACCCTGCTGCGCGACCACGACGTCTACGTGACCGACTGGATCGACGCACGCATGGTGCCGCTCGAGGCGGGACCATTCGGGCTCGATGACTACGTCGCGAGCATGCGCCGCTTCATCACGCACCTCGGCGCCGAGCGCCTGCACGTGATGTCGGTGTGCCAGCCGACCGTGCCGGTGCTGGCCGCGATCTCGCTGATGGCGAGCGCGGGCGAGCCGACGCCGCGCAGCATGATCCTGATGGGTGGCCCGATCGACACGCGGCGCTGCCCGACCGCGGTCAACAACCTCGCGATGACCAAGCCGTTCGCGTGGTTCGAGACCAATGTCGTGTTCGACGTGCCGCCGAACTATCCGGGCAAGGGTCGTCGCGTCTATCCGGGCTTCCTGCAGCACGCGGGCTTCGTCGCGATGAACCCGACGCGCCATTTCGGCGCGCACTGGGATTTCTACCAGAACCTGCTGCGCGGCGACCTCGACGATGCGGAATCGCACCGCCGCTTCTACGATGAATACAATGCCGTGCTGGACCTTCCGGCCGAGTTCTACCTCGACACGATCCGCATCGTGTTCAAGGAGCACCGCCTGCCGCTCGGCACCTGGCGCGTCGATGGTGCGCCGGTCACCCCCGCGGCGATCGGCACGACCGCGTTGCTGACGATCGAGGGCGAACTCGACGACATCTCGGGCATCGGCCAGACGCGCGCCGCGCACGACCTGTGCAGCGGGATCCCCGAGCACAGGCGCGCGCACATCGAGGTCGCGGGCGCCGGGCACTACGGCATCTTCAGCGGGCGGCGCTGGCGCGATTCGGTGTACCCGGAGGTCCGCGGTTTCGTCAGGCAGTTCGCGGGCTGATCGTCGCCGACGCGCGCGGCACGAACGCGCGCTATGCTCGCGGGACTGCATCCGGAAGGGTCCCGCATGAAGACGTCGCTCGCGCTCGCTTTCGCAGCCGCCATCATCGTTTCAACCGCGCACGCCGCGCCGCCGTCGAGGCCGACGATGCAGCAGGTGCTGGACGCATCCACGCCGGGCGACTGGCGCGGCCTCGTCCCGGAAGACACGCTCTACCTCGACCTGCCCGCCGGTCGCGTCGTGATCGAACTCGCGCCGGCCTTCGCGCCCCTGCACGCGGCCAACATCCGCGCGCTGGTACGGGCCCGCTACTTCGACGGCCTCGCGATCCTGCGCGTGCAGGACAACTACGTCACCCAGTGGGGCGATCCGTTCGCCGACGAGGCCGACAAGGCGCGCCCGCTCGGCAAGGTCGCGCCGACCGTGGCGCCGGAATTCGAACGCGGACTCGAGGGGCTCGCATTCACGCGCCTGCCCGATCCCGACACCTACGCCGCCGAGGCCGGTTTCGTCGCTGGCATGCCGGCCGCGCGCGACCCGCAGGCGGGCAAGGCCTGGCTCGCACACTGCTACGGCATGGTCGGTGCCGGGCGCGACAATGCGGTCGACAGCGGCAACGGCAGCCAGCTCTACGTCGTGATCGGTCATTCGCCGCGACATCTCGACCGCAACATCGCGCTGGTCGGTCGCGTCGTGCACGGCATGCAATGGATGTCTTCGCTGCCACGCGGCACCGGCGCGCTCGGCTTCCACGAACGGGCCGAGCAGCGCACGACGATCGCCCGCGTGCGCCTCGCGGCGGACGTGCCCGAGGCCGAGCGCGAGAAGCTCGAGGTGCTGCGTACCGATACGCCGACCTTCGCCGCGCTGGTCGAGTCGCGACGCAACCGCAGCGACGAGTGGTACAAGCGCCCGGCCGGGCGGATCGAACTCTGCAACGTGCCGATCCCGGTGCGCGAGCGGCCGTAGCGATCGGGCGATCGCGCCGAGCGCTCGGGGAGGACCCGTGCGCGAAGAGGCCCGCGCCCGCACGCGATCGTTCGACACCGCGGTCGGGGTCGGACCGCGGCACCGCGCGCCGTCGCGGCGCGCCTACAACTGCGCGGCGTTGAAGGTGTCGCAGTGGCGCAGGTCGCCGCCGGTGAAACCGGCCTTGAACCAGCGCACGCGTTCGGCCGAGGTGCCATGCGTGAACGAATCGGGCACGACGTAACCGCGCGCGCGCTTCTGCAACGCGTCGTCGCCGATCTGGTTGGCGGCGTTCAGCGCGGCCTCGATGTCGCCGGTTTCGAGCCAGTTGTAGCGTTGTTGCGCATGGTTGGCCCACACGCCGGCAAAGCAGTCCGCCTGCAGCTCCTGCCGCACCGACAGGCCGCCAGCGCCCTCCATCGGCGAGCCTGCGCGCGCGGACTGCTCGACCTGCCGCATCACGCCGAGCACGTTCTGGAGATGATGGCCGACCTCATGCGCGATCACGTAGGCCTGGGCGAATTCGCCGGCCGCTTCGAAGCGCGTCGCCATCTCGCGGAAGAAACCGAGGTCGAGGTAGACCTGCTGGTCCCCGGGACAGTAGAACGGTCCCATCGCCGAAGAGGCCGCGCCGCAGGCCGACTGCACGCCGCCGCTGAACACGACCAGCCGCGGTGCGGGGTACTGCTGGCCGCCCGCACTGAACACGCTGCCCCAGACGTCCTCGGTGCTGCCGAGCACCGCGCGCACGAAGTCGGTCTGTTCGTTGTTCTCGACCGGCGCCGTCTCCTGCTGCACGGGGCCGCCTTCGAGGCCCATGCCGCCGAGCAGTTGCAGCAGCTCCATCGGATTCTTGCCGAACAGCAGGCCGACGATCACGACGACGATGATGCCGCCGAGCCCGAGTCCTCCGCCCACGCGCATGCCGCCACCACCACCCGATACGACGTTGTCGCTGCGCCGCGACTTCTTCCAGAGCATGGCTTCCTACCTCCGACTGCACCCGTGTGGATGACGCCGGGACACTACTCCGTGCGATCGCCGCGCCGCAAGCCGCGCCGGCGACGGCGCGCGGAGACTGTTCATCGAGTGGCGCGGGATGCGTGGTCTTTGGATTAGGATGGCCGATCCCGCCAGTGACGAGGCCGTAGTGAACGCGGAACAGGACAGCACGGGCGCCGCGCCGGTCGGCGCGCGCCAGCGCACCGACGCTGCGAGCCGGCTCGAAGGCCTGTCGGCGATCGGCGCGCGGTATCTGCAGCAAGCCGCACGCGACCTCGACCAGGGCCGGCTCGACGATGCGGCGCGCGCGTTGCAGGCGGTCACCGCGCTCGCGCCGCAGCATCCGGAAGTGTTGCGACTGCAGGCGGTGATCGCGTGGAGGCGCGGACAACCGGCCCAGGGCCTCGCGCCGCTCCAGCGGGCTCTCGCGCAGTGGCCCGACGATGCCCACATCCTCGGCAATCTCGGCGGCGTGCTCGCCGCGCTCGGCGACGCCGACAATGCCGTGCGCGTGTTCGCGCGGGCGAGCGAAGTCGCCCCGGCCCAGGCTGGCAACTGGTTCAACCTGGGCCTCGCACTCGAGGCCCTCGCGCGACACGACGAAGCCGACGCAGCGCTGCGACGCGCACTCGAGCTCGAACCCGGCCATCTGGGCGCACGACTCGCGCACGCGTCGAATCTTGCCGCGCTCGGCGACGTCGACGGCGCGGCGGCCGCCTGGCGTGCCGCTACCGTGGTGGCGCCGAACTCCGCCCAGGCGTGGTTCGGGCTCGTCGATCTCAAGACCACCCGACTATCGGACGATGAACTGGCCGCACTCGAGGCGTTGTACACCTCCGCCACGATCGATGACGACGCGCGTGCCACCGCGGGATTCGCGTTCGGCAAGGCGCTCGAGGACCACTCGCGCCACGACGAAGCACTCGCGGTGCTGCAGGTGGCGAACGCGCTGAGGCGCAGGCACGCGCGTTGGGACGCACGCGAGTTTTCGCGCGGCGTTGACTCGATCATCGACGCGTTCGGCCGCACCGAGGCGGCTGCGGATGCCGAACCCGACGAAGGCGGCGACGTCGTGTTCGTCGTGGGCATGCCGCGCTCCGGCACGACGCTGGTCGAGCAGATCCTCGGCGCGCATCCCGGCATCGAAGGTGCGAGCGAGCTGCCGGACCTCGATGTGGTGATCCGGGAGGAATCGCACCGGCGCGGCCAGCCGTTCGTCGCCTGGGTCCCGCTCGCGACGCCGGAGGACTGGCGGCGTCTCGGCCGGCGCTACCTCGAACGCACCCGGCGCTGGCGCGAACATCGGCCCCGGCACGTCGACAAGATGCCCGACAACTGGCTCGTTGCGGGCGCAGCGCTCGCGATGCTGCCGCGTGCACGGGTCGTCGACTGCCGCCGCGAAGCCCTCGAAACCGCGTGGTCATGCTACAAGCAGCGGTTCGCGAACGGCCGCCACCTGTATGCCCATGACTTCGCCGACATCGCGGCGCAGCTGCGCGACCACGACCGGCTCATGCGTCATTGGGAACGGCGATTCGAGGGGCGCGTACGGGTGCAGTCGTACGAGGCACTGGTCTCCGACCCGGAGTCCGCGGTGCGTGCCCTGCTCGCGTTCTGCGCGCTGCCGTTCGATCCCGCCTGCCTCGAGTTCCACCGGGCGCAGCGCGCGGTGCGCAGTGCGAGCGCTGCGCAGGTGCGCCGACCGATCGAACCGGACACCGCGCGAGCGAAGGACTACGGCGATCGGCTCGCGCCGTTGCGACGGTTGCTGCAGCCCGACGAGAGCGCACCTGGCGCACCGGTTCCGACCGCGCGCACGCCCACTCCGGCTCCTTCCGCCGCGCAGGAACGCCTTTCGACGCTCCCCGCGCAGCTGCGGCGAGCCCTGGCGCATGCGGAATCAATGGTTCGACACGCCAGCCCCGAAGCATCCGCCGCCGCGATCGATGCAGTCACCCGAGCCTGCCCACCCGGGCATGCAGAGCCGCTGCGGCTGCGCGCATTGTGGGAATCCGCCCAGGGACGCTTCGCGCCTGCCGCCCAGCTGCTCGAGTCGGCCATCGAACGCGAACCCGACGACGCGATGCTGCACAACACGCTCGGCGTCGTGCGCGCAGCCGCGGGGCCATCCGAGGCCGCGCGCGCGAGCTTCGCGCGTGCGTTCGAGCTCGATCCACGCTCGGCCGCGTGCGCGAACCTCGCGCGCCTGCAACTGGAAGCGTTCGACTTCGAGGGTGCGCGCCACACCTATGAAGCCGCCCTCGCGCGCGCGCCCGATCTGCTGCCGGCCCGCGTCGGCCTCGCGCGACTGCTGCGCGACGACGGCGACCTCGTCGGCGCCGCGTCCGCGCTGCGCACCTGCCTGGCGCAGGATCCGGGCGATGTCGAGGCCTGGGCCACGCTCGCCGAACTCTGCGACGGTGCGCTTCCGGCGCGCGACCTCGATGCGTTGTTCGTGGCATTGCGGCGAATCGATCTCGACAACGACGCGGAC
>DAIOWG010000186.1:0-6164 GCA_036758645.1 Dokdonella sp.
TTGACCGCGCAGTCCGCGATGACCGGAGCCGTCGTGTAGGTGTTGCCGACGAGGTTGCCGCCGCAGCCGGTCACGCTCGCGACGTGGTGGTTCGCAGCCGGCGCAAGCGTCAGGACCGCGACCTGGCCGTGGTCGACGGTCTGCTGCAACGGCGAGATCGTGCCATTCGCACCTGCGCTCGCCGTGACCACATGGGTGTCGATCGCGAAGTTCGCACTGACCGTGCAATTGGCCGTCAGTGGCGCGGTCGTGAAGAGGTTGCCCGCAAGCGAGCCGCCGCAGCCCGACACACTGTCGATGTGATGGTTCGCGGCCGGCGTGACCGTGAAGGAGATCGTGCTGCCGAACGGCACGGTCTGCGGCGTCGACGGCGACAGGCTGCCGTTCGGGCCCGCATTCGGCGTCACCACGACGCTGTCGGGCATGAAGGTCGCGGTGCAGCTGCGTGCCTGGTCCATCGCCACCGTCGTGCTGGCCGAACTGCCGCTGCAGTCGCCGCTCCAGCCGCTGAACAGGCGCCCTGCGTCGGGCGTCGCGACGAGGTTCACGACCGGGGCGAGTTCGCCGTCGTAGTCGGCCGCGCAGGTGCCGATGCAGTTCGCGATCGCGCCCTGCAACGGAACCGGGCTCGCACCCGCGGACACGCTGCCGCCGCCGACCGACGTGACGCCGAGGCGGTTCTGCCGGTATTCGAATGCGCCGATGTCGCAGGCATCGCCTTGCGGTCGCGCGATGCCGCGCTGGTCGGCGGCGTCTGCACAGCCCGAGGCCCAGGCGTCGAGCACGGGACTGGTCGGCGCGAACGCGTGCGTCGCGGTCGGTCCACCATTGCCGGCGAGCGCGACGAGTTGCGGATCCGTTCCTGCTGCAAGATCGCTCGCGACGAAGCCCACGGCGTCGCCGCGCTGGCGCACCAGATTGTGGCCGCCGGACAAAAGGCCGCCTCCGAGCGCGCCGTGCAGATCCGGGTTCGCGGGCGTCCCGCCACCCGCGGCCCCCGCACTCACGATGCTGCCGGTCAGCTGCAGGTTGGCGGTCGCGCTGCCCTTGTAGAGATTGCCGCCACTCGAGCCGGCGCTGTTGCCTGCGATCGTGCTCGCGCGGATCGTGGCGGACCCGTCATTGAAACTGATGCCGCCGCCGCTGCAGGACGTGGCGCTGTTGCCGCTGATCGTGCTGCCTGCGAGCAGCAGCATCGATCCCGCGCCTTCACTGCGGATCGCGCCGCCACCGGCGCAGGTTGCATCGGTCACGGCGTTCGCGTCGAACGTGCTCGCGCGCACGTCGAGCGTGCCGGTGTTGTAGATGCCGCCGCCCGCGTCGCCCGCGCGATTGGCGGATACCGCGACGCCGTTGACGACGAGCGAGCCGAGGTTGCGGATCGCGCCGCCCTGCCCGCCCGGCCCGGCCTGGCCATCGAGCAGGCGCAGTCCGGCGATCGAGACACTCGCACCCGATGGCACCTCGAAGATGCGCGACGCAAGCGATCCGCTGACGCCGACGAGGTTCGCACCCGGGCCACTGATCGTGGTTCCGCTCGGAATCGAGATGGGTCCGCTCGTGAGCAGGATCGTCGCGCCGTTCAGCGCGGGGGAAAACGTGACATTGCCGCCCGCCGCGACGGCCGCGCGCAGGCTGCCCGCTCCGCTGTCGCCAGGATGGGTGACTTCGAGCGCCGACGCGGACCCGCTGGCGGCGATCGCCAATGCGAGTGCGATCGAGGCGCGCGCCCGGTGCTGCCGCAGCATTGCGGTCACGATCATGATGTGCTGCCCCTGTTCAAGCCGCCACGCGCACGCGTGGTGCGTGCGGCAGGCGTTCCATCAAGCGATACACCGGTCCCGGTTCGCCGGTGCAGGCGAATCCGAGTCGAAGATAGAGTCGTTGTGCGCGATTGGCGTGCTCGACGTGGATGCGCACCGCCAGCTCCTGCGCGTCTGCCTCGTCGAAAAGCTGGTGGAACAACCCGCTCGCGATGCCGCGCCCGCGAAAGTCCGGCAACAGCGCGATGTCGATGACGCGCAGTTCGTCGGCGCGGCGTTCGACGTAGAGCCGGCCCGCATCGACGCCGTCGCAGGTGACGATCTGGAAGCGTGCGCTGTCGTAGTTGCTCCAGTAGTCGCGCTGCTGCGCGTCGAACTGCATGTCGAGGAACGCTTCGACCTGCGGGCCACTCCAGCCCAGTGGCGCAAGCTCGAGCAGGCGAGTGGACGCGTACACCGCGCGCAGGAACGCGCGATCGGACGCACGGATGTCCCGCAGTCCGATCGTGGATTCGCCGCGAACGGGCGGTGTCGCGACCATCGCAGCCCTCAGTTGCGCGCCGGGAAGATGCCTTCCAGCGCAATGATGAAGTTCAGCGTCAGGAACGGCTGCATGTTGTTGTGCGGGAAGTTGCCGCCCGACGCGGACACGCTGGTGGGCGCCAGGGTCGAGGTGGGCGACGCATTCGAATAGATCGCGTCGGCGGCCGCGGCGAGTTGTGCTCCGGCCGCATTGCCACGATCGGCGCGCGAGGACTGCGCGCCCACCACGTGCGTGTGCGCCGGCATCTCCGTCGGCAACAGCGTGACGGATTCGCTGCCGGTCGCTTCCCCGAGCGAGCGCGGCGTGAGTCCGGCGCCGTTCCCGAACGACATCGGTGCACGCCCGCGCAAGTCCGGCAGCGCGTAGGTGGTCTGGCCGTTGCCGCCGTAGGTCGTGCCGAGCAGCGCGAACAAGGCGGTGTTCTGCTGGATCGGGATCAACTGGCCATTGCACTGCGCCCAGCCGCGCGGGGCGAAGTTGAAGCCGACGATGGAGATCTGGCCGAGGAAGGGTTCGGACATGGCGATGGTCAGTTCCGCGAGGGGAAGATCCCCTCCAGCGCGATGATGAAATTCACCGCGAGGACGGGTTGCATGTTTTCATGCGGAAGCGTGGATCCCGCAGGCGCGAGCTGGGTCGGCGCGAGCCCGACCTCGGAGCCGGAAGCGCGGGAAAAAACGTCGGCTTCGCCGCTCGCGAGCATGTTGCCGTTCGGCGTGGACGTGCGCGCGCCGGTCGCGCCGGCCATGACCTGGTGCGTGTGCGAAGGCATCTGCTGCTGTGTCAGGGCCACCGATTCGGCGCCGCCGATCTCGCCGATCACCCGGTTCGACAGCCCCGCGCCCTGGCCCTGGTTGAGCGGTATGCGCCCGCGCAGGTCCGGCAGGGCGAACGTGGACTGGCCGTCTCCGCCGTATGTCGTTCCGAGCAGCGCGAACAGCGCATCGTTCTGCGCGATGCTGAGGATGCTCCCATGGCAGAACGCCCAGCCTCGCGGTGCGAAGTTGAATCCGACCATCTGGATCTCGCCGAGAAACGGTTCCGACACGATCGAATTCCTCAGTTGCGCGACGGAAAGATGCCTTGCAGGGCAATCGAGATGTTCACCACGGCGTAGGGTTGCATGTTCGGGTGCGGCTGGTTGCCACCCGTCTGTGCGGCGGTCGTCGCCGCAAGCGGCGCCGAAGGACCGCTGCCGCTGCGAAACAACTGGCTGCCGGTCGGTGCGGCGAGCACGACGTCGCCTGCCGGCGCGCCGGTCGTCGGCGCGCCTGCCACCTGCACGAGGTGCGTATGCTGCGGCAGCTCGCTCGAGAGGAGCGTGTGCTGCTGGGTGCCGCCCTGCTCACCCAGCGAGCGCGATCCGAGCCCCGGTCCGTGCCCGACGTGGATCGGCGCGCGGCCGCGCAGGTCCGGCAGCGCGAACGTGGTCTGGCCGTTGCCACCGTAGGTCGTGCCGAGCAGGGAGAACAGTGCCTGGTTCTGGTTGATCGCGAGCAGCTGGCCGGCGCAGGTCGCCCAGCCGCGCGGCGGAAAGTCGAATCCGAACATCCGGATCTCGCCGATGTATGGCGTCGCCATGGTGCATCCCCCTGGAGCGCCGCCGGCATCGCGCCGACGAAGTCCCGTCATCATAGACACGCGCAGTTGCGCGGTACAAGCGCGATCGCGAACGCGGGCGCCGCTGCGCCGCCGCTTCGCTTGCTGATAGACTCCCCGCTCCCCGGCCGGAACGATACCATGTCGCAGCCTCGACGCCGTTTCCTGCAGCAGTTCGCGCTCGCCAGCGCCGCACTCGCACTCGTGCGCACGCCGCTCGCGCAAGCCGGTTCGACGTCGCCCTTGCAGGCGGGCTATTCGGCATTCGCCGCGCAGCTCGGTCGGCGCTTCACCGCGACCGATGCGTCCGGATCCACCACGGTACTCACGCTGGCCAAGGTCGGCCGCCCGCGCACGCTGGCGGGGCACCGCGATCCGGCGACGGCGCGCGAGCACTGCTTCACGCTGGTGTTCCAATCCGATGCAGGCACGCGCCTGCCCGAAGCGATCTACACGCTCGGCGCGGTCGACGTCGAAGCGTTCGATGCCCTCGTTTCGCCATTCGGCGATGGCGGGCGTTACCAGGTCGTGTTCAACCGGGCGTGATCGTGGCGCCGTCCACCAGCGATCAGTCGGTCCTGCGATTGAAGACCGCCTCGTAGATGAGCCGCTTGCCGTCGCGCGCAATCGGCACCAGGAAGATCTCGAGTTGCACGCCGTCGGCGAACGTCACGACGTGGCTGCCCTGTTGCGGCGCTTCGGCGTTCTCGACGTGGAACAGCAACGCGAACGATTCGAAGCCCTGCTGCTCGCGACGTTCGCCGACTTCTGCGAGCACCGCGGGCAGGCTCGGACCGTTCGCATCGAGATCGCCGTAGCGCAGGCTGCAATCGCCGGCCAGGCGGGCGCGGAACTCCTCGTAGCGCAGCGCGTCGGACATCATCGCCACTCGTATTGCGAAGCCGATGATTCTAGCAGCGCGCCCGCGGCGTGCACGCGGCGTGGCGATCCGCGGTGAGTCGAACGGAGCAAACGATCAAGTTCGGAAACCTTCGATGCGAAGCCCTGCGGCATCTGGTCGGCGCGGCATCGGCACCACTGTCATCGGCACGATCCAGCGTGCGCGGCTGCCTACCCCGGCAACGGGCGACGCGGCGAGCATAAAAAAGGCGGGCCGGAGGCCCGCCTTTCGTGTGCTGCAGGCCACCGCGATCAGGCGGCGCCTTCGTCCTCGGTGACTGCCTTCATCGACAGGCGGATGCGGCCCTGCTTGTCGACTTCGAGCACCTTGACCTTGACGATGTCGCCTTCCTTGAGCTTGTCCGACACCTTCTCCACGCGCTCGGAAGAAATCTGCGAGACGTGCACGAGGCCGTCCTTGCCCGGCATGATCGTGACGAACGCGCCGAAGTCCATCAGTTTGGCGACCTTGCCCTCGTAGATGCGGCCCGGCTCGACGTCGGAGGTGATCTGTTCGATGCGCTTCTTCGCCGCGTCGCCCGCTTCGCGGTTGACCGAAGCGATGATCACGGTGCCGTCGTCGCTGATGTCGATGGTGGCGCCGGTTTCCTCCGTGATCGAGCGGATCGTGGTGCCGCCCTTGCCGATCACTTCGCGGATCTTGTCCGGGTGGATCTTCATCGTGATCAGGCGCGGCGCGTACTCGCTCATTTCCGAGCGCGGCGTGCTGATCACCTTGTTCATCTCGCCGAGGATGTGCAAGCGGCCACGCTTGGCCTGCTCGAGCGCCACCTTCATGATTTCCTCGGTGATGCCGTCGATCTTGATGTCCATCTGCAGCGCGGAGATGCCGTCGGCACTGCCGGCGACCTTGAAGTCCATGTCGCCGAGATGGTCTTCGTCGCCGAGGATGTCGCTCAGCACGACGTAGTTGGAATCTTCCTTCACCAGGCCCATCGCGATGCCCGCGACCGGCGCCTTCAGCGGGACGCCCGCATCCATCATCGCGAGCGAAGAGCCGCACACCGACGCCATCGAGGACGAGCCGTTCGACTCGGTGATCTCCGAGACCACGCGCAGCACGTACGGGAATTGCTCGATCGGCGGCTTCACCGCCTGCACGCCGCGCTTGGCGAGGCGGCCGTGGCCGATCTCGCGGCGCTTGGGCGCGCCGAAGCGGCCCGCTTCGCCGACCGAGAACGGCGGGAAGTTGTAGTGGAACAGGAACGGATCCTTCGACTCGCCTTCGGGTGCGTCGATGATCTGCGCGTCGCGCGTCGTGCCGAGCGTGCAGACGACGATTGCCTGCGTCTCGCCGCGCGTGAACAGCGCCGAGCCGTGCGTGCGCGGCAGCACGC
>DAIOWG010000187.1:0-6129 GCA_036758645.1 Dokdonella sp.
TATGCGGACCTGCGCAGCGACGCGCGCATCTACGATGCGACGCCGGGCACGCTGGCCCGCGCGCTCGACGACCACGCCGACGCGGGTTCGATCCTGCTGGTCGGCCACAATCCCGGGCTCGAGAACCTCGTCGCGCTGCTGGCCGAAGGCGCTTCCGACTCCGGTCGCGGCATGCCGCCGGCGGCGGTCGCATGGCTCGGCCTCGCCGAGGGCGCGCTCGAACCGGGCACCGCCGAAGTGCGTCACTTCTGGTGGCCGTGAACCCGGGATTGCGCCATGCATCCGCTGCACCGCCGCTTTGCCCTGCTGATCGGCCTGCTGCTCGCGCCATTGCCCGCGCTCGCGGCCGAGGGTGAGCTGATCCGGCTCGACGCGTCGCGCTCGGAGGTCGGTTTCAAGGTCAAGGTGATGTGGCTGCTCGGCGTGAACGGGCGTTTCGGCCGCGTCGAAGGCACGGTGCGGACCGACCCGTTCCGCAATCGCCTCAGCGTCGATGCGAGCATCGACGTGACCTCGGTCAGCATGGGTCGGCGTTCCTACGAGGAATGGGTGATGTCGGAGGAGTTCTTCGACGCCGCCGAGCACCCGCGCATCCGGTTCGTGTCCGAGCCGTTCCCGCGCGCGCGCCTGCACTCCGGCGGCGAGTTGCGCGGGGACCTCACGATGCGCGGCGTGCGCCAGCCGGTGCGCTTCGACCTGCGTCCGGCCGAATGCGATCGGCCCGCCTACGATTGCCCGATCCAGGTGGAAGGCCAGGTCAAGCGGTCGCAGTTCGGCATGGGATCGCATCGCGGCACGCTCGCGGACCGCGTCGACCTCCAGTTCTCGGTGTTCGCGCACCCGCCGGTACCCGATCCGGGTGCAACGCCGGGATGACGCTTCTCGCATCGCGCCTGCGCACGCTCGCGCGCATCGTTGGCTGCCTCGCGCTGGTTCCGCTCGCCGGATGCGGCCTCAACCGCGAGCTCGCGCGCCGCGCCGACGTCATCGTCGCCTCGGAACGCCCGCATGGCAGCGACTGCGAGCGCGCCGATCGCTGCGCGATCGCGAGCCCGTACCGGCGCCTCGTCGACGAGGCACGCGCAGCGAGCACGCCGGCGGCGCCGGTCCATTACGTCGACCTGCTCGAGCGCGGCGAGGATGCGCTGCTGCTGCGCATCCACCTGATCCGATCGGCGCAGCGGAGCATCGACATCCAGACCTTCATCTGGGCCGAGGACAGCTCCGGCTGGCTGATGCTCGACGAACTCGCTGCCGCGGCGCGGCGCGGCGTGCGCGTGCGCGTGCTCGCCGACCAGCTGTTCGCGCTCGACGACGTCGAGTGGCTCGAGCGCATCGCGCGCGAGCACGTGAACCTCGAGTTCCGCTTGTACAACCCGACGTTCCACGAGGCGGTCACCCAGCCGCTCGAGTTCGCCGCGAGCGTCGTGTGCTGCTTCGCGCGCTTCAACCAGCGCATGCACAACAAGCTCGTGCTCGTCGACGGCGAGATCGGCATCGCGGGCGGGCGCAACGTCGAGGATCGCTATTTCGACTGGGACCAGGCCTTCAACTACCGCGATCGCGATGCGCTCGTGATCGGCCCGGTGGCCGGCGCCGCGATGCAGGCCTCGTTCGAACAGTTCTGGTCGCATCCGCGCGCGGCCCCGCTGACCCGCCTCAACGACGTGAACCGGCGCCTGGTCGCGCATGCGGGCGAGGCGCACCGGATCGAGCCCCCGCCCGACGCGGACTGGCCGCGCATCGACCGGCTGCGCGCGCGCGCGTCCGATCCGGCGCTGGTCCAGGCCGAATTCGTCGCGCGCGCGCAGCGCACCGGCGAGGTCGCCTACTTCTCCGACGCACCCGACAAGGCCGCGCGACCGGACGATCCCGACGAAGCGCGGCTCACGCGCCACATCATCGACCTGCTGCAGGGCGCGCGCTCGCGGATCGTGCTCGAGACGCCCTACCTCGTCTTCAGCAAGCGCGCGCGCAAGGTGTTCCGCGAACTCGGCGAGCGCCGGCCGCGCCTGCCGATCATCGTGTCGACCAACTCGCTCGCGGCGACCGACGCGTTCTACGTCTATGCGCTGTCGTACAAGTACAAGAAGCGCTACCTCACGCGCTACGGTTTCCGCATCCACGAGTTCAAGCCGTTTCCCGGCGATGCCGCGGACTTCGTCGCCGACTACGCGGGCCTGGCCGGCGGCACCAACCAGGATGGCTACGAGCGCTACGGGCGCGCGCCGCTGCTGCGCGGCGGCGTGCGGCTCGGCCTGCACGCGAAGTCGCTCGTGATCGACGATCGCATCGCGATGATCGGCTCGCACAACTTCGACCCGCGCTCGGACGACTACAACACCGAGTCGGGCTTCATCGTGTACGACGGCGCGGTGGCCGCACGCGTGCGCGCCGGCATCCTGCGCAACACCGAGCCCCGGAACGCGTGGATCATCGCGCGCAGCAAGCGCGCGCCGAAGCTGATCGGCAAGATCAACAACGTGATCGGCGACTTCTCGACCGCATTGCCGCTGTTCGACCTGTGGCCGTTCCGCTACGCGAGCAGCTTCGAACTCCGGCCCGGCTGCGAACCCTCGTACCCGGGCGACCCCGGGTTCCGGGAATGCCACGAGGACGTCGGCGACTTCCCCGAAGTCGACCTTCCGCTGAAGACGATCTACACGCGGATCGTGACCGCCTTCGGCGCAGGCCTCGTCGGCATCCTCTGAATCCGGAGTCGAGAGGCGGGTCGGGGGCGCGGGCGGGCGTGGAACCCCGCGGTGCGCGCATCACGGATCCGCCGATCCCGGCGGTCCGCATTGACGCCCCCAGCCCGCCTCGCTAGTCTCTCCAGTCGCTTTTTCCCGGGAGTCGCCCATGTCGCTGGCCATCACGATCGAGATCGGTGACGCCGACCTCCAGCATTTCATTTCCGCGATGCAGCGCGCCCAGGAAGAGGCGAAGCATCTCTCCCCGCGCGAGATCACGGATGCCGCTTCGAAGCTGCTCGTCGACGGCCACAAGGTCGCGTTGCCGCACTTCATCGCCGAGCGCCTCGCCAAGCTCGACAGCATGATCGCGATGACGCAGGACGAAGGCTTCTCGCTGCCCGAGGAAGACCGCCAGCGCGTGCTCGCGTGCCTGACCTACTTCGCCAATCCGCAGGACATCATCCCGGACTCGGTGCCGGTGCTCGGCTTCCTCGACGACGCGATCATGATCGAGCTCTGCGTGCGCGAGCTCCAGCACGAGATCGAAGCCTACGAGGACTTCGTCGCCTACCGCAGCGCCGAGGCGGCGCGCCGCGGTGTCGACGTCGCCGCGTTGAAGACCGAGCGCGTCGAATGGGCCGAAGCGCGTCGCGTCGAGTTGATCGACCGCATGCGCAAGCGCCGCGGCCAGAGCTACCAGAAGAGCGGCGGCTGGAAGCCCACGCTGTTCAGCTTCCGCGGCTGATCACGCTGCGGCGCGCGCGCCGCCCGCTGCAGAAGCGGCGCCACCGCGACGGTCAGCCTGCAATCCCGCCGCGCCATCCGATGGCGCGGCTTCGCCGCTCCCGCCAGGGAGCGCGCTACCACCCCAGGCCCGCCGCGAGCCCGAGTCCGACCAGCAGCGGCACCGCGCCGAGGCCGACGATGTTCACGAGCCAGCCGTACCACGGCATCGGTGGGCGCTCGGGCGGCATCGCGCGACCGTATTCGACCGCGTCGAACACGACGCAGGTGTCGGCAATCATGTCGTGCAGCGCGCGCTTGCGCTCGGTCCACGCCGCGATCAGGTAGCCGATCCCGAACAGCGCGCCCGAGAGGATCTTGCCGAGGTAGCGACCGCTGGCGCGACCGAAGCCGATGCGACGGCCACGTTCGTCGACCACCTTGATGCCGAGCGCGCGCTTGCCCGGCGTCGCCTGCGTGGCGCCGCTTTCGAACAACGCGAAATAGAGCCACTGGATCACCAGCGACGCGCCGCCCAGCAGGCCGACCGTCGCGACCAGCGCGCCGAGCCCGTTCTGGACGCCCATCGTGCCCAGTACCGCGAACGACAGCACGGCCTGCAGGATCGCCAGCACGACGCCGAGCAGCAGGCCGTCGATGATCATCGCGGCGCAGCGGCGCCAGAACCCCGCATGCACGGCAGCCGAGTCGGGCAGCACGAGCGCGAGGCTCGGCGCGGTCGCCGCCTTCGAGCGCGGCACCGGCGTGACCGAGATGTCGCCTGCATGGAACGGCTTCTCGGGCAAGGGCTCGCTGCGAGGCGCAGGCGCCGCGTCCGGCGCAGCCGACAGATCCAGTGCGCGGTAGGGCTTCCAGTCCTTCGAGCCGACTTCGGCCACGCTCATCGTCGCGGGCCAGAGCCCGTGCTCGATGCGCTCCTCGACCAGCACGCGCGGCACCGGGCCGCGCGGCTTGCCGTCGAGCAGCAGGAACAGGGCCGGGCGCTCGTCGGGGGCGCAGATCTCGCTCGCCGCACCGACCGAGGCTGCGCCTGCCTGCAGCGTCTGCAGCTTGCCGAGTTCGTCGCTGTGCTTGATCGCGAGCGGCGCGCGCGCACGCAGTTGCGACTCGAAGCGCTAGGGCTCCATGCGGAAGTACGCGGCCAAGGCGGGCCATACCGCCTCGGGCGAATGGCCCGGCAGGACCTCGCCGGTCAATACCAGGGCGTAGCTGCCGTTCTCCATGCATCCCTCCCGCTCGGCGCCATCATGGCTGGGGTCGTTCGATGATCGCGGTCACGCCCATCCCGCCGGCGGTGCAGATCGAGACCAGGCCGCGCCCGGAGCCGCGCTGCTCGAGCATCTTCGCAAGCGTCGCGACGATGCGCGCGCCGGTGGCCGCGAACGGATGGCCGGCCGCGAGGCTGGAGCCGTTCACGTTGATCTTCGCCGGATCGATCGCACCGAGCGGCCGCTCGAGACCGAGCCGGTCCCGGCAGTAATCGGGCGACTCCCACGCGCGCAGCGTGCAGAGCACCTGCGCCGCGAACGCCTCGTGGATCTCGTAGTAGTCGAAGTCCTGCAGCGCGAGGCCGGCCTCGGCCAGCATGCGCGGCACCGCGATCGTCGCTGCCATCAGCAGGCCCTCGCCGTGCACGAAGTCGACCGCGGCGACGCGCGCATGCGTCAGGTAAGCCTGCGCCTTCAGGCCGTGTGCGGCGGCCCACTCGTCGCTCGCGATGAGTACCGCGGCGCTGCCGTCGGAGAGCGCGCTCGAATTGCCTGCGGTCAGCGTGCCGTGTCCCGAACTCTTGTCGAACGCGGGCTTGAGCGCCGCCAGCTTCTCGAGCGAGGTGTCGGCACGCAGCACGTTGTCGCGGTCGACGCCGCGGAACGGCACCACGAGGTCTTCGAAGAACCCGCGATCGTAGGCCGCGGCGAGCTTGCGATGGCTCTCGAACGCGAGTTGGTCCTGCTCCTCGCGGCCGATGTTCCATTCGCGCGCCATCAGTTCGCAGTGGTCGCCCATCGACTTGCCGGTGCGCGGCTCGGCGACACCCGGGAACGAGGGCTTGAGCTCGGACAGCGAGAAGCCCTTGACCGCGGCCTCGGCTTTCTGCAGCGGCGCGCGCGCGCGGTTCATCGCGAGCATGCGCTGCTGCAGCGGCCTCGAATAGACGATCGGCACGTCGCTGGTGGTGTCGGCGCCACCCGCGATGCCGGCTTCGATCTGGCCCGCGGCGATCTTGTTCGCGATCAGGATCGCATTGTCCAGCGAGGTGCCGCAGGCGCGCGCGGTGGTGATGCCCGGGGTGGTCAGCGCCACTCCCGACGAGAGCGACGCCCCGCGCGCGAGTGTCCAGTCGGACGGGTGCTTAATAACCGAGCCGTAGCCGACCTCGCCGAGTTCGAGTCCGTGCAGGCCGAAACGTTCGACCAGGGTCCCGAGCGTCTTGACCGCCATGCCGAAATTGCCGACGTCGGCATAGGCCGTGTTGTTGCGGCAGAACGGAATCCGCACGCCGCCGATGATGCCTGCCCGTTTCGCGCTCACGTTCAGCCTTCCATCCTCGTTCAGTGGCGGGTTACCGCGGTTCCGCCCGATCCGGCCTCCATTGTATGCCGTCCGCACCGCACGGTTCCCGCGGCGGGCCGCGACCGGGAGGGGGCGGTCGCGTCCCTCAAGGAGTTCGCGGCGCTCACCCCAACCGACA
>DAIOWG010000188.1:0-1722 GCA_036758645.1 Dokdonella sp.
GTACAAGCCGCGCCCGGAGGAAGACTGAGCGAAAGGCCGCGATTCGTGATTCGAGGGAGGCGAAAGCGGGCGCCGCGGACATTGGGTGGCGCCCGTACTCGGACGCACTTGACGGCCTGATCTTCGCGCTCGTGACCGGCGCGACGTTCGGATGGCTCTGGCCGCAGGCCGCGTAACCCCGACGCAAGCGGCCGCGCGATGATCCGCGCGGCCGCGCTTCCACGTAGATGGCTGCACACCCTGCGGAATGCCAGCCATGAAATCTCTGCTCTCGCTGCTGCTCGTCGTTGCCGCCGTCGACTTCGCGTCCGCCACGCCAGCGGCTTCTTCCGCCGCCAGCGGCTGCGCCGCCCTCTTCCGCGAACGAGTCGCCGCGGATCTCGACCTTCCCTACGACACCTTCGACCAGACCGAAGGACATGGCTTCCGCATCCTGGCCGCCGCCGGCTGCCCTGCCGAAGCCGCCGACCTGATCGAAGCCTGGATCGCGAAGAACAAGACGACCCGGCGCAGCCTCGACTGGCACATCGCGCAGATGCGCGCCGAGGCGGGCGCCACCGCCGCCGCGATCGCGGCGGCGCGACGCTCGCTCGCCAGCGAGGACGAGGCGCGCACGAATGCGTTCAAGTGGAACGACTACGTGCTCGCGGTGATCGCGTTCTTGCAGAAGGACCGCGCCGCATTCGATCGTCATCGCGGCGTGCTCGCCGCTGCCGCCGGCGACCACGCGGGCAATGCGATGAACCTGCGCTTCCTCGACCGCCTCCGCGCCGGTTTCGGCGGAACTTACGCGGCCGCACTCGCCGCGCCGTAGGGTGGAACGCAGCGCCGAAGGCGCGAGTTCCACCGCCCGCACACGCACGTGCAACCGGAGCCGCCGCAATTCGCGATGGTGGGGCTCGCCGCTTCGCGGCTGCGACCCACCCTACGGTCGCGCGAGCTGACGGTGTTTTCGCACGGGCGGCATCGGCGATGGACCATTTCGCGTCGCAGCACCGGGTCGGATGCTGCGCGCATGCCGAACTACCGTCGATGCACGCCCGCAGGAGGAACATGGTTCTTCACCGTGGTGATCGCCGAGCGTCGAGAGCGGTTGTTGACCGCGCACATCAACGCGCTCCGCGATTCGTGGACCTGGGTGAAGAAACGCCATCCATTCACCACCAACGCGGTCGTCGTCCTTCCCGACCATCTGCACGCAATATGGACACTTCCGGCGGGTGATTCCGACTTCGCAATGCGCTGGAAACTGATCAAGGAGGGATTCTCGCGTCGCCTGCCGCATGGAGAGCCTCGCAACGCCAGCCGTCGGCGGCGTAGCGAACGCGGCATCTGGCAGCGGCGGTATTGGGAGCATGTGATCAGGGATCACGGCGACATGGCGAGCCACGTCGATTATGTGCACTTCAACCCGGTCAAGCATGGATACGCAAGTCGGGTCGCCGAGTGGCCGCATTCTTCCTTCCACCGATTCGTGCGGCACGGGCTGCTGCCGGCGGATTGGGCGAGCCCTCCTGATGCGTGAGTTCGCGATGATGGGGCTCGCCGCTGCGCGGCTGCGACCCACCCTACGGTTGACGCGATCCCGCACCCGTAGCGCCGTAGGGTGGAACGCAGCGCCGCAGGCGCGAGTTCCACCGGCCGCATGCGCACGTGCAATCGGGAGCCGCCGGAGTTCGCGATGGTGGGGCTCGCCGCTGCGCGGCTGCGACCCACCCTACC
>DAIOWG010000188.1:1822-6113 GCA_036758645.1 Dokdonella sp.
CGCGAGTTCCACCGCCCCGACGCGCACGTGCAACCGAACGCGCCGGAGTTCGCGATGGTGGGGCTCGCCGCTGCGCGGCTGCGACCCACCCTACCGCGGACGCCATCCACGCATCCGTAGGGTGGAACGCAGCGCCGCAGGCGCGAGTTCCACCGCCCCGACGCGCACGTGCAACCGAACGCGCCGGAGTTCGCGACGGTGGGGCTCGCCGCTGCGCGGCTGCGACCCACCCTACGGTTCGCGCGGGTGGGCTTCGTCGCCGAGCGGCTGCGATGGGGGGTTTCGTCGTGCGGAAGGCCGGTAGGACCCGATGAAGATGCCGAGCAGCGACAGCGCGACGCCGATCCAGTCCATCGACCGCGTCGGGCGCGCGAACAGGATCACGTCGAACACGAACGAGAGCGCGGGCTGCAGCAACAGCAGCAGTCCGATCAGCGATGCGGGCAGGCGCGGCATCGCGCGCGTGAGCAGCACCCAGCCGAGCACCTGGCCGAAGAACGCGAGGCCGAGCAGTGCCGACCCGCTCCGGACATCCGGAATCGAGAAGCTTTCGCGTTCGAACAACGCGACCAGGCCGAGGATCACCGCGCTGACCAGGCTGCTCACGCAAAGCAGTTGCCCAGGATGCAGCCGCACGTGGCCCGCACGCTGGGCATGGCGTGTCGACAGCATGTACAACGCATACGCGAATCCGGTGACGATGCCGAGCACGACGCCGAGGCGGTAGCGTGCGTCGAACGCGTTCCAGTCGAGCCCGACCAGCAGGTAAAGCCCGAGGAACGCGAGCGCGACGCCCGCGAGGAACGGCCAGCCGAGCTTTTCGCGGTACCAGAGCCAGCCCGCGAGCGCCATCAGGAACACCTGGAAATTGCCGAGCAGGGTCGCGAGGCCGGGCCCGACGTAGAGGATGCTCCGGTGCCACATGACGAGATCGACCGCGAACGCGGCGCCGGGCAGCAGCAGCCAGCCGAGGTCGCTCCAGCGCACGCGGCGCCACTGCCGCGTCGCGACGAGCCAGGCGAGCAACATCAACCCGCCGAACGCCATGCGGTAGAAGCCCGATACCGTCGGTCCGACATCCGCGTACTTGACGAAGATGCTCGTGGTGCTGATCGCGCAGGCACCGACGATCATCTGGATCAGCGCCTGGCGCTCGACGCCGGGTGGTCCGGCGTTCACTCGACCTCGTCCGTCGCGGCGAGCGTCTCGGGCTCTCGCTCGGCCGCGTCCAGCCATTCCTGCATCGCGGGCAGCGCGAGCAACGCCGCGGTCCACGAGCGCGCCACGTCGTCGACCTCGACGCCGTAACTGCGGAAGCGCATCGCGACCGGCGCGAACATCGCGTCCGCGATCGAGAACGCGCCGAACAGGAACGGCCCGTCGTCGCCGAAGCGCGCGCGGCATTCGCGCCACAGCGCGAGCACGCGCGCGACGTCACGCTGTACCTGCGGGGACAACTCGGGGCCGCTCGTGCGCCGCCGGCAATTCATCGGCAGGCGCGAGCGCAACGCGGTGTAGCCCGCGTGCATCTCCGCACTCGCCGATCGCGCGACCGCACGCGCATGCGGCAGGCGTGGCCAACCCGCGCCATCGAGGAAGGTCTCGTTCACATACTCGCAGATCGCGAGCGAGTCCCACAGCGCGAGCGCGCCATGACGCATCGCCGGTACCGTGCGCGGTGGCGACCAGTCGCCGATCGCGGCCGCGAACGCCGGCGTGTCGAGCGGCAAACGCACTTCCTCGAAGCCGACGCCGTGATGGCGCAGCAGGAGCCACGGGCGCAACGACCACGAGGAATAGTTCTTGTTGCCGATCACGAGGATCGGACGCTCAACCGTGGCCATCGGATCCGGACGAACGCGAGTCGAAGGGCGGCGAGACTAGCAGAACGCGCCGGGGCTGCCGCGTGCCTGCGGGCTCAGGTCGGCGCGAGCCGGTCGGGCGATGCCGCGCGCGCGCGGCATTCGCTGAGGTCGGCGTCGATCGCGCGCACGACCGGCATCGCACGCTCGACCTCGTGGTCGGCCACCATCACCGCGACGAGGTTCCATGCGGGAAGCTCGCCGATCGCGCCGGTCAGGTATTCGCCACTGACGAACGCGACCACGCCCTCGGCCGCCAGCGCCGCCTTGACCAGGTTCGCATCGATGATGTTCTCGGCCCGGTAGATGATCTTCATCGACCGATTCTGCGCGTTTTGCGCCGCCAAGGCACGCCGTATGCACCCGCTGCGCAAGCCGCCCCGGGCTCGCCTGCAACGTTGCCGGTGTGATCAAGTGTGTATCGGCGTGGAGGCCGACCCGGTCGCGCTATGATGCCGCCCGCCCCCGCAGCGGCCAACCGCCACGCCAGCGCGAGATCCGCCAGGAAGCCGCATGGTCCAGCCCGCCCCCGACGACAACCTCGCCGAACGCATCCGCGAATGCGTGCTGGAGCTGCTGGTCGAGCGCGGCCCGGGGCGCAGCATCTGCCCGAGCGAAGCCGCGCGCCTGCTCGGCGTCCGCATGGGCTGCCGCTGGCAGGAACTCATGCGACCGGTGCGCACGATCGCGGCCAACCTCGCCGACGACGGACTGATCGAGGCGACGCAGCACGAGCGCGTGGTCGACATCAAGGACGTGCGCGGGCCCGTGCGCCTGCGGCTGCGTCCGATCGCGGGCCAGCGCACGGCCTGCCACGCCTGAGCCCGCGGGCGTCCTGCTAGACTGTGCGGTTCGTACATCCGGACGCCGCGTCGCGGCGAAGACGCATGACCGACAACGCCGTTCCAGCCGTTCCCGCCGGCAACTTCATCCGCCAGATCGTCGCCAGCGACCATGCCGCGGGCAAGCACGGCGGGCGCGTCGTCACGCGCTTCCCGCCCGAGCCGAACGGCTACCTGCACCTCGGCCACGCGAAGGCGATCTGCATGGACTTCGGGATCGCGCGCGAGTTCGGTGGCCGCTGCAACCTGCGTTTCGACGACACCAATCCGTCGAAGGAAGACCTCGAGTACGTCGAGGCGATCCAGCAGGACGTGCGCTGGCTCGGATTCGAGTGGGACGGCCTGCACCACGCGTCCGACTACTTCGAGATCTTCCACCTCGGCGCCGAGAAGCTCGTGCGCGAAGGCAAGGCGTTCGTCTGCGACCTCAGCGCCGAGGACGTGCGTGCGTATCGAGGCACGCTGACCGAAGCGGGCCGCAATTCCCCGTATCGCGAGCGCAGCGTCGAGGAGAACCTCGACCTGTTCCGCCGCATGCGCGCCGGTGAGTTCGCCGACGGTTCGCGCACGCTGCGCGCGAAGATCGACATGGCGAGCCCGAACATCAACATGCGCGATCCGGCCATCTACCGCATCCGCAAGGTCACGCACCAGAACACCGGCGACGCCTGGCCGATCTACCCGATGTACGATTACGCGCATCCGCTGTCGGACGCGGTGGAAGGCATCACGCATTCGTTCTGCACGCTGGAGTTCGAAGACCATCGGCCGCTCTACGACTGGTTCCTCGACCAGCTCGACCTGCCGGGTGACCCGATCTTCGTCGAGGCGATGCGACGCGCGGGCCTCGCGGGCAACGCCAGCCGCCCGCAGCAGATCGAGTTCGCGCGCGGCAACCTCGATTTCACCGTGATGAGCAAGCGCAAGCTGATCGCGCTGGTCGCCGACGGCCTCGTCGACGGCTGGGACGATCCGCGCATGCCGACGCTGGTCGGCGTGCGCCGGCGCGGCTTCCCGCCCGCGGCGATCCGCACGTTCTGGGAACGCGCGGGCGTGACCAAGCAGAACTCGGTGATCGAGTTCGGCGTGCTCGAGAACTGCGTGCGCGAGGAACTCGATGCGAAGGCGCCACGGCGGATGGCGGTGCTCGACCCGCTGCGCCTCGTGCTGACCAACCTCGACACCGCGCACGCGGAAACGATCGAGTTCGCGAACCATCCGAAGGACGCCGCGATGGGCACGCGCGCGGTGCCGTTCTCGAACACGCTCTGGATCGAGCGCGAGGACTTCGCCGAAGTGCCGCCGAAGGGCTTCCACCGACTCGTGCCGGGCGGAGAAGTGCGCCTGCGCGGCATCGGCATCGTGCGCTGCGAGGACGTCGTCAAGGCCGCGGACGGCTCCGTCGTGGAACTGCGCGGCACGCTCGATCCGGACACGCGCGCGGGTCTTCCGGGTGCCGACCGCAAGGTCAAGGGCACGATCCACTGGGTCAGCGCGCGCGACGCGGTCGCGGCCGAAGTGCGCCTCTACGACCGCCTGTTCGTCGTCGCCGATCCCGACGCCGGTGGCGACGGCAAGACCTACGCC
>DAIOWG010000189.1:0-1645 GCA_036758645.1 Dokdonella sp.
GTCATCGGGCCGCTGCTGAAGATCGCGCCGCCGTGGTGGCCCGCATCGTTGCCGTCGAACGTGCTGCCCTTGACGCGCAACTCCCCGCCCGGGTTCGCGATGGCGCCGCCGTCGCCGAGCGTGGCCGAGGTCGCCGCATTGCCGCTGAAGGTGCTGCGACGCACGCTGAGCGAGCCGTAGTTCATGACGGGCGACTCGCTCGAGACGTTGTCGAGCATGCGCACGCGGTCGAGCGTCAGCACGCCGAAGTTCTCGAGGGCGTGCGCGGCATTGAAGACGCCGCGCCGCAGCGTCAGTCGCCGCAGCACCACCTCGGCGCTCGCGTACACCTGGAAGAATGCCGAACTGTCGCCGCCATCGAGCGTGATCGTGCCGCCGCCGTCGATGGTGACGCGGTTGGCGATCTCCTTGCGTCCGGTGATCGCGATCGTCGCGCTGCCGCAGTTGAACGTGAGGGTACCGCCGCCGCTGCCGTCAACCGTGGCGAGCACCGCATCGAGCCCGGCTTCGTTGCAGTTGCCGGGGCCGACCACGCCGTCGGCGGCGAAGGCGGCGCCCGACAGCAGTCCGGCGGCAGCCAGCGCGAGCGGGGGGATGATCGGGTCGGGGTACGCAGGCATGGGGGAATCTCCGGCAACGGCAGGATGCGCGGACACGCGATCAAACGCTGCGCGCCGGCTTTCCGAACACAACGCAAAAACGCGACGCGGTGTGACATCTGCCTTCAGGCGCCGCGCTCCTCGGCCTTGGCGGCGTCCCACAGGGCGTCCTGTCCGGCAAGCGAGTGCTGTTCCAGCGAGCCGCCCGCCGCGGCGGCGAGCACCTCCATGCGCCTGAAACGCCGTTCGAACTTCGCGTTGGCGTGGCGCAACGCGCGCGAAACATCCACGTGCGCATGGCGCGCGAGGTTCACGCACACGAACAGCACGTCGCCGATCTCGTCGGCAAGCCGCTCCGGATCGGCGCCGGCCGCGAACTCCGCGCGAACCTCGTCGATTTCCTCGTGCAGCTTGTCGAACACCGGCGCGACGTCCGGCCAGTCGAAACCGACGCGCGCGGCGCGCTGCTGCAGCTTCAGCGCACGCTGCCACTCGGGCATGCCGCGCGCGATGCCCGCGAGTGCGCTCGCGTCGCCGTCGCCTCGCCCTGCACGTTCGACTGCCTTGAGGTCCTCCCAGTTGGCAAGCTGGCGTTCGGCCGAACCCTGCGCACTGGCGTCGCCGAACACGTGCGGATGACGCCGCAAGAGCTTGTCGCAGATCGCCGCAACCACGTCGCCGAACGCGAAATGACCCGCCTCCTCGGCGATGCGCGCGTGGAACACGACCTGCAGCAGCAGGTCGCCGAGTTCGTCGCAAAGCGCCGCATGGTCGCGCCGGTCGATCGCATCGGCGACTTCGTAGGCCTCTTCGATCGTGTACGGCGCGATCGTCTCGAAGGTCTGTTCGACGTCCCACGGACAGCCGCGCTCTCGATCGCGCAATCGCGCCATGATCTTGAGCAGTTCATCGATGGGGGTGCGGGACTCGGCCATGGGCGTACGCGGAAGTCGGCGATTCGCGATTGTAGGATGGGCGCGAATGCGCAGGGTGGAACGCAGCGACGCCGAAGGCGCGAGTTCCACCGCCCGATCGCGGCATGCGAT
>DAIOWG010000189.1:1745-6083 GCA_036758645.1 Dokdonella sp.
GCCATCGGGACTCGATGGTGGGGCTCGCCGCTTCGCGGCTGCGACCCACCCTGCGCGGCTGCGACCACCTCGACGTCGGCTGTTCCACGAACGGCGCAATCCGTAGGGTGGAACGCAGCGCCGAAGGCGCGAGTTCCACCGCCCGATCGCGGCATGCGATGCCATCGGGACTCGATGGTGGGGCTCGCCGCTTCGCGGCTGCGACCCACCCTGCGGCGGGCTCAGGCGAGCAGCGCGGACCAGTCGGCGCCGCGTTCGCCGACCGCGAAGAAGTCAGGATTCAGCAGCGAATCGCGCGTGTTGTAACGCAGCGGGCGCCCGCTGAAGTCGAGCACGGCGCCGCCGGCCTGCTCGAGCACGCATTGGCCCGCGGCGGTGTCCCATTCCGACGTCGGGCCGAGGCGAAGGTAGAGATCGGCCTCGGCCGCGGCGATGCGCACGAACTTCAACGAGGATCCGAGTGGAAGCTTCGCGCAGGGCCCGAGCCGCGACAGCAGCGCGGCCTCGTGCTCCGAGCCGTGCGAACGGCTGCCCGCGACCATGAGCGGCGTCGCGCGCGTGCGCGTGGTGACATGTCGCGCCATGCCTCCCGCACGATCGCTGATCCAGGTTCCGCCGCCTTCCCACGCGCAGGCGAGTTCACACGACACCGGCGTCTGCACCACGCCGAGGATCGGCCGATGGTCGTCGATCAACGCGATGTTGACCGTGAACTCGCCATTGCGCTTGACGAACTCGCGCGTGCCGTCGAGCGGATCGACGATCCAGTAGCGCTGCCAGCGCGAGCGTTCGGACCACGCGACCTCGGCTGATTCCTCCGACAGCACCGGCCACTCCGGCGTCAGCGCATGCAGCGCCTCGACGATCACGCGGTTCGAAGCGAGGTCGGCCGCCGTGAGTGGCGAGCGGTCGTCCTTGCAGGTGACCGCGAAGTCCGATTCATACACCTCGAGGATCGCGGCCGCCGCGCGCACGGCGATCTCGCCGACCCCCCGCGCGAGTGCGTCCAGTTCGCTCACGGGCGCGGCCGGTAGCGACCGTCGAGGTACTCGCGCGCGATGAACAGCGCGGCGATCGAACGACTGTCGGTGACTTCGTCATGAGCGAGCAGCCGGTGCAGCTCGGACAGCCGCCACGGCACGACTTCGAGCGGCTCGGGCTCGTCGCCTTCGAGCTTTTCCGCATGCAGGTCACGCGCGAGCACGACGTGTGTCATCGCGGTCATGTAGGCGGGCGACACCGACAGCGTCGCGAGGATCGAGATGTCGCGCGCACCGAACCCGATCTCCTCCTTGAGCTCGCGGTCGGCGCCCTGCTCCACCGTCTCGTCACGATCGAGCCGGCCCTTGGGCAGCCCGAGCTCGTAGCGGTCGACGCCGACGGCGTACTCGCGCACGAGCAGCACGGTGTGCTCGTCGCGCATCGGCACGATCACGACCGCACCGAGTCCCGAGCCGGTCAGGCGCTCGAACGTGCGCCGCTCGCCGTTGGAGAACTCGAGGTCGACCTGCTCGGCGCGCAGGAAGCGGCTCGTGTCGGAACGACGGGTGGCGAGGATCGTCGGCGGCGAAGTGGGCATGGGGTGATTGTAAGGCCACGGCGCGAGGGACGAGGGGCGAGGGGCGAGCGACGAGGGATGAGACGTCGGGCAGCGCGATCCTGGCGATGAACCATCCGAGCGGTGGTCAGGCGATCGTTGCGCGCCGCGCATTCAACGGGCTGCCGAGTCGCGCCGCACCCTGCCCGCTCAGTCCTTCGCCTTGAACATGTCGAGCGCCTGCGCATGCAGCGCAGGCGTCCCGGCCAGTGCGCTGGTCGTGTCCAGCCCCACCGCGTGTCCCTCGAGGTCGGTGAAGACGCCACCGGCCTCGCGCACGATCAACGAGAGCGGGGCGATGTCGAGGATGTTGAGGTCCGATTCGATCACGAGGTCGATCGCGCCGCGCGCGAGCAGGTGGTAGTGCAGGAAATCGCCATACCCGCGGATGCGGCCGACGCGACGCACGATGTCGGCGTAAGCGGCCCAGCGCGCGGGCGACGCCGCGAGCGACCTGAGGTTGCCGGTGGAAACCGCGGCATCGGCATCGAACTCGCGCGTCGCGGCGACCTGCACGCGGCGAGCATCGGATTCGCTGCGACCGAGCCAGGCGCCGGCGCCGCTCATCGCCCACGCGCGTTCGCCGTACGCCGGTGCGGCCGAGACGCCGAGCACGATTTCGCCTTCGTGCATCAACGCGACCTGGGTCGAGAACATCGGATAGCCGCGCACGAACGAGCGCGTGCCGTCGATCGGATCGACGAGCCACAGGAACTCGCCCCCGCCCTCGCGCCCGCCTTCCTCGCCGAAAATGGCATGGCACGGATAAGCCTCGCGCAGCACCGCGCGAATCGCCTGCTCGGCCGCGCGATCGACCTCGGTCACCGGTGTCGCGTCGGACTTTGTTTCGACCGTGAAGTCGCGCGCGCGCCAGCGCGGCATCACCTCGCGCTCGGCCGCATCGGCCGCGCGATGCGCCACCGCGAGTGCGCCCTCGAGGAAGCGCGCCTGCATTCAGAACGGCCTCAGCAGCGGACCCTGCAGTTCGATCCGCGTCGAACCGTCCTGCTGCAGCGCACCGAGCCGCGCGAGCGCGCTGGCCAGTTGCGGATCGTCGCGCGCGCGCAGCGTCGCGTGCGCGCGGTATTCGCCGAGGCGCAGCTCGAAGCTGCCGTCGACTTCGAGCGCGCCGCTGCCGACGTCGCGCACGTTGCCTGCGACGCTCTGGTCCGGTTGCGACGCGAATTCCGAGACGATGTCGGAAAACCGTGCGTCGACCGTGCCGAGCACGCCGGCGCCGCTCCAGCGCGCCTGCCCCGACACGCCGTGCAACATCGCGCCGCGCAGCGTCGCGCGGTCGATCTCGCCGCTGATCGTGCCGAGCAGGTGCAGGTCGCCGCCGAGCGCCGGTGCGAGGCGTTCGGCCGGCAGGCTGAAACGCAGGCCGCGCGCAGCCACGCCATCGGTATTGCGCTCGAGCACGCCGGCGAGTTCGACGTCGGTGCCCTTGACGCGGATGTCGGAGACGAAGCGTCCGCCGAGCAGGGGCAGCTTGCGCGCCTTCCAGGTCACGCTGCCGATGTCCTGGCCGAACAGGCTGACGCCATCGGCTTGCCCGTTCCAGACGGTCCCGCGCACGCCGGTCAGCACCACCGGTCCGAGGTATTTCGAACCATAGCGGTAGCCGACATCGGCCGGCATCGTCCACGCGAACAACACCAGCGCGACCAGCGCGAGCAGCGCGAGGGCAAGCGCGATCTTGAGGATCTTCATCGTCGTCTTCGTTCCTCGAATGCTGCGATGGCGCCGCGTGCCGCGGCCGGGGTCGTCTTCTATGCCACGCGCCGCGTTAAAGCGCTGTTGAAACGCGTCCTCTTCTGCCGCATGCGGGGGGAAGCAGCATCCCCGGCGCGAACGGCGAAGCGCGCCCGCTACGGTGCGTCGCGCAGCGTCACGCGTGCGTCGACGAACCCGATGCCTTGCGCACGCTGCGCGGAAAACTCGATCGCCTCGATCCCGTGGCGGCCCGCGAGTTGCTCCAGCCATGCCACCAGCACGTCGAATCCCGCGCCTTCGAATGCGACGCGGACATCGCGTTCGCCCACCGGCTCGACGCGACGCAGCGCCGACTCGAGCCCGGATTCGCGCGCGGTTGCGTCCGCGAGCGCGAGCAACGACTTGCCTTCGCGGTCGCCACGCGCGTGCGCGCCGGCTGCGCGCAGGCGCGCGACCTCCGCCGCGGCGCTGCGCACTTCGGCCAGTTCGAGCCGCTGGCGATCGACGTCGGAGCGAAGTTCCGCCTGCCGCAGCGCGAGGGGATGCCAGGCGAACGCCCACAGCAGCAGCAGCGTCGCGACGAGCGCGCCGACGGCGAGCATCCGTCGCTCGTTCGTCGCCAGCGATTGCCACCAGGTCGCGATCATGGCGCAACTCCCGCGAGCACCCGGATGCGTCCGTCGACGCCCTCCTCGCCAGGATTGGCCGCGGTCACCTCGGCGCGCAGGCCCGGCACCGCGGCGAGGCGTTCGCGCACGAAGTCGAGTGCGGCGACATCGGGCGCGCGCAGCGCGAGCTCGAGCGCGCCATTGCGGTATTCGATCGCGCGCGTCTGTATGCGCGAGGAACTCGCGATCACGGGACCGATCGCGGCGAGTCGCTGCAGCAGCGCCCCGCTGCCACTTCCGCCACGCATGCGATCGATGCGCCCGCGCACGAGCTGGGCAGGCGATGCGCGTTCGAACTGCACCGCATCGATGTCCGGGAACGCCGCGCGTGCCTCGTCGCGCGCGAGCGCATCGAGC
>DAIOWG010000190.1:0-6075 GCA_036758645.1 Dokdonella sp.
GGCCTCGCAGGTCGAATCGTCGGCACCCTCGCCTCCGCGCGGTCGGCACGCATCAGCGCGAGACGATCTTCGCGACCGCCTTGCCCTTCGCGAGCTCGTCGACGACCTTGTCCATGTAGCGGATCCTGCGCATCAACGGATCCTCGACCTGCTCGACGCGAACCCCGCACACCACGCCGCTGATGCCGAGGGCGTCGGGGTCGCTGCGCGGCGCCCGGGCGAAGAATGCCGCGAGGTCATGGCCGCCCGCGACCTGTCGTTCGAGTTGATCCGCGCCGTAGCCCGTGAGCCAGCCGATCACCGCGTCGAGTTCCTCGCGCGATCGTCCCTTCGACGTGACCTTCCTGAGGTACATCGGATAGAGGTTCGAGAACGGCATCGCGAACACTTTTTCGACGCGCATCGAGCGAGTCCCGCGGGTGGCGTGAATGCAGATGCTCGCACCCGCGTGCCTCACCCGCAATCGGTGGGTCCGAAAACGCGCCGGTCGCCCGCCTAGAACGTCACGCACGCGGCAGTGCGCTCGCGCAACACCGATTCCTGCCGGAACTGCGCGCGGTAGCGCGCGATGACTTCGCGCACCACCGCGTCGGTGTCGCGGTCCCCCGCGTGCACGACGATGACGATGCGACTGGGTTCGGCGATCGTGCGGCCATCTTCGCCGCGCCAGTGGCCGTTCGCATCGAGCACGGTGTAGCCGCGCGGGAACGCCGGCAGCAGCGCGGATGCCTCGAAGGCCTGCCACGCGGCGGCGTCGACTTCGCCGCCCCCTGCGATCGAGCGGCCGAAGTACAGCGCATCGCGCACCGCGAGCTGCTCTCCGGCGCGACAGCCGAGCGGATGCTCGCGCACCCAGTCGAGCTGGCAGCCGCCGAGCAGCGCAAGTGCGGCGGCGAGGCCGAGGCGGGGGACTGCGCGGCGGGTGCGTGGCTTCATCCCGGACGGCTTCTCACTTCAGGTGAGTCTCGAACAGCTTGAGGATGCGCTTGTATTCGTCGAGCCAGGCGTCGGCGTGGACGAAACCGTGGCGCTCGAGCGGGTAGCCCGCGAGTTCGAAGTCGTCCTTGCGCAGTTCGACCAGGCGTTGGAACAGGCGCACCGAATCCTCGTACAGCACGTTGTCGTCGATCATGCCGTGCGCGATCAGCAGGCCGCCCTCGAGGCCGTCGGCGAACTCGATCGGCGAAGAGCGCTCGTAGGCGATCGGATCGAGCTGCGGCGTGTTGAGGATGTTCGAGGTGTACTCGTGGTTGTACTGGGTCCAGTCCGTGACCGGGCGCAGCGCGGCGCCTGCCTGGAACACGTCGGGCGCGCGGAACATCGCCATCAGCGCCATGAAGCCGCCGTAGGAGCCGCCGTAGAGCCCGACGCGCGCGGGATCGGCGGACGCGTTCCGCTCGAGCCAGTGCACGCCGTCGATGAGATCTTCGAGTTCGGGCGTGCCCATGCGCCGATAGATCGCGGTGCGCCAGTCGCGCCCGTAGCCTTCGCTCGCGCGGTAGTCCATGTCGAGCACGACATAACCCTTTTCGACGAGCAGGTTGTGGAACATCTGCTCGCGGAAATAGGCCGGGTAGCCGAGATGCACGTTCTGCAGGTAGCCCGCGCCATGCACGAACAGCACGGCCGGATACTTCTTCGCGGGATCGAAGTCGCGCGGTTTGTAGAACTTCGCGTGGATCGGCTGCCCCGCGTGCGATGAGGGCACCTGCACGATCTCCGGCATCAGCCACGCCTGCGCCTTGAACTCGGGGGTGCGCGTATCGGTCAGGGCGCGCGGCGCGCCGCCGTCGACGCCCGCGACCGCGAGCTGGCTCGGCACGTATGCACTCGAGTGCAGCAACGCGAGCTGGCGCCCATCGGGTGACAGCGTGAACGACTGCATCCCCTTCAGCGCGGTCACGCGCTCGAGTTCGCCACCACCGACGGCGACGCGGTACACGTCGTAGCTGTACGGGGCCTCGGCGTTCGCACGCAGGTAGAACCAGCGCCCATCGGGCGATTCCACCGGCGCGGACACCTCGAACTTGCCGCGCGTGAGCGCCTTCGCCTTGCCGCCGGCGGCGATCGCATAGAGCTGGCTGTAACCGCTCTCCTCGGACACGTACCAGAGCGTGCGGTTGTCGCGCAGCCAGCCGAACTCGTTGAAGTTCCAGTTGATCCAGCCCGGATCGGTGAGGCGGTGCCGGCTCGAGAGTTTCGCGCGCTCGAAGTCGACGGTCGAAATCCAGCGGTCCTTGTTGTCGATCGCGCGGATCTGGATCGCGAGCGAGGTACCGTCCGCGCTCCACGCGAAACCACCGCCTCCGCCATCCTCGGCGTCGGAGACGATGCGGACCGCACGTGGTGCCGGGTCCTTCCTGTCGTGCTTGCTGCGTGCTTTCGCCCCTGCGGCCTCGTCGGACTCTTCGAGCCCGCGCTCGCGTCGAAGCTTCTCGTTCTCCTTGCGCACGTCCGCGAGCGGATCGTCGTCGATGCCGGGCAGGCCGTCGAACGCGAGCGGGCGTTGCGCATGCGTGGCCAGATCGAGCAGCAGCAGCGACTGCGGCGCGGGGGCGTTGCGGCCGACGCGCGTGCGCTCGTCTTCCTGTTCCTCGTAGCCCGATTCGGTGACGAAACGTTGCAGCTTGCCCTTGCGCCCGGCCTCATGCTCCTTGGGCGAGGTGACCAGCAACAGCCAGCGGCCGTTCGGCGACAGCGAGCTGCCTTCGACCTTCACCTCATCGCCGATGTGGAACGGCAGCGGAGCGCGCGTCGGATCGCCCTGCGCGTAGTTGTCGGCGTGCTGCTTCTGCGCCGCCTTGTCGGCCTTGGCCTTGCGCAGCGTGGAGAACCAGCGCAGCTGCATCTGGCCGAGGTCGTCGGGCTTGGCCGCGTCCGGGTCCTTCGTCGTCTTGACCACCGCAACCAGGCCGCCGACGCGCGTGGCGAGGTCATGGCTGTACCAGTCGCTGCCGATGCGGTACTGCACCGCGCGACCGTCGGCGGAGAACTGCGGCGAGGCTTCCTGTTCCGGCGTGCGCGTCACCTGCAGCAGCCGGCCACCCGGCAGCTCGCGCACGAACACATCGCCGTTGCGCACGAACGCGGCGCGCCGGCGCTCGCGATCGTACACGGGCGCCGGACCGTCGGCGTCGGCCATCTCCGACGGATCGACGATGTCGTCGCGGCCGTCCGCGAGCGTGATGCGATGCAGGTCGCGGACCGGCGAACCCTTCTGCTTGACGCGGTAGTAGACGCTGCCGCCGTCGAGGCTCCAGTACGCCTGCTCGACCGGCGGGCCGATCCAGTCCGGATCGGCCATCGCCTGTTCGATCGTGATCGCACGCGCGGGCGCGCCGAAGAGGCAGAGCAGGGCGGTGAGGCAGGCAATCCACGTGCGCGACATGCAGGATCTCCGGAACCAAGCGGCAATCGGCGAGGATAGCGGCTCCGACGCGGCGCGGGAGGGCCGAAAGTCAGCTCGGCCCTGCGCGCGTCTTCGCCGCCCTCACTCCGGCTCGAACCCGTCCTCGAAGATCCCTTCACCGGCGCGGATCACGCGCAACGCATCCAGCCGCGCACTGCCCGAGCTGCCGTTCGCGAACACGAGGTCGAGCATGCCGTCGGACACGACGACGTCGCGGCGCAACACGACCGCGGTGTCGACGCCGACGCTCGCGATGATGTCGTAGTCGTCGAGCACGAGGTCGCCTTCGATCCATGCGTCGAACACGCGTTGCCCCGCGGCGTTGTTGTAGGTATCGGCGAGTTGCAACTCGACCGCATACGGCCCGTCAGCCAGCGGCAGGCGATAGGCGAAGTCGCCCCAGCGCCAGTCATTGTAGAGCGCGTCATCGTCGGTGTTCGCGACCGCATGCGTGGACACCTGCGTGCTGCCGCCCTCGTACGCGGTGTCGGCGACGTACGCGGTGCCGTCGACGGCGACATGCGCCGGTCCGCCGGAATTGATCGCGGCGACGATCGTGCCCGGCTCCGCGGGTGGCCCGCTGCGCGTCGCGAGCAGGCTGTCGTTGAACGTGATGCGGCCCGCGTACGCGGCATGTTCGCTGGGTCCGCCCGCGGTGACGCGGATCCGGTTCGGCCCTGGCTCCAGCGCGATGCCGTCGACCGACCATGCATCCGTGCCGGTCGCGACGCCGCCCGCGCCGCCGAGGACGGTCCACTCCACCGCATCGATCGGCAGGCTGCCGTGCGCCGCGCTTCCTGCGAGATCCATCAGCGCGTCGGGCGTCGTCCATGCGGACGCCGTGGTCGGGCTCGTGATGCGCAGCGAAGGCGGCGTTCCTGGATCGGCGATGCCGCGACGCTGTGCGACGAGCCACGGGAACAACAGCGGATGGCGATAGGCTACCGTCCAGATGCCATGGCCGCCGAGCGCGTAGCGCGTGTAGGTCGTGCTCGCGCCTGCAAGGCGCAACGCGGCGACCAGGTCGTCCGAACCTTGCACGCCGACCGTACCGTCGTCGACTGCATGGAAGAACCAGAACGGGATGTGCGCGACCGAGGCCGCGGCCCCGGTCGCGCCGTTGCCGGACATCGGCACCGCCGCGGCGAAACGCGTGGGCTGTGAGGCGACCGCGCTCCAGGTGCCCATGCCACCCATCGAAAGGCCGGTGATGTAGAGCCGCTCCATGTCGATCGGATGCTCGTCCGCGAGCTGGTCGATGAGTCCGATCGCGGTCGCGAGCGTGGCGCCGCTCCACCAGCCGTCGGTCGGGCACTGCGGCGCGATCATGAACACCGGTTGCAGCGCGAGGTTCGCATCGTCGAGCAACTGCATCGCGCCGTTGGCGCCGTTGTCCAACTGCGCCTCGTTGTCCTCGCCGCGCTCGCCGGAGCCGTGCAGGAACAGGATCACGGGATAGTTCGTTCCCGGGGCGAGATCGGGTGGCACGAAATAGCGGAACGGCAGGCCGGTGCCGTCGGGTTCGCTGTTGCCGTAGAGGAAATCGTCGCGCGTGGCCGCGTCGGCGATGCCCGCGCACGCGAGCAGGACAGCGAGGACGGACTGCCTGAAGGACGGCATCGTGCATTCTCCCGACAGGTTCGGCGGCGCGACCCTAGCACGCCTGCGCCGGCCGATCCGCCACGCGGCGCACGCTGCCGCTTGGCAAACACGTCGCCATCGTGCAGCCTCGCCACGCTGTGACCGCTTCGACATTCCGTCCCCGACACGCGTACGCCCGATGCCACTGCCGACGATCGAACACGAAACCGCCCCGAATCCGCGCCACGCGGTGATCTGGCTGCACGGCCTCGGCGCCGACGGCAACGACTTCGCGCCGATCGTGCCCGAGCTCGTCGACCGCGGCTGGCCGCCGCTGCGATTCGTGTTCCCGCATGCGCCGGTGCGGCCGGTGACGATCAACAACGGAATGCGCATGCGCGCGTGGTACGACATCAAGGGCATGCAGATCGCGGACAAGCAGGACGAACCCGGCATCCGCGCATCGATCGCGCAGCTCGACGAACTGATCGCGCGTGAAGCCGCGCGTGGCATCCCGTCGCAGCGCGTCCTGCTCGCGGGCTTCTCGCAAGGTGGCGCGATCGTGCTCGCCGGCGGCGTGCGCCACGCGCAAAGGCTTGCCGGCATCGTCGCGCTGTCGACCTACCTGCCGCTGTCGGAGAAGACCGCGGCGGAGCGCAGCGAGGCGAACCACGGACTTCCGGTGTTCATGGGGCACGGCAGTATCGACAACGTCGTGCCCGAGGTGCTCGGCACCACCACGCGCAACACCCTCGAAACGCTCGGCTACGCGGTCGAGTGGCACAGCTACCCGATGGCGCACCAGGTCAGCGCGCAGGAAATCTCGGATCTGCGCAAGTGGATCCGGGCGCGACTTGCGTGACGCGCAGCGTTTCCGTCCGCCACCGTTCGCGCCGGGCGCAGACGGAGGGCCGGAATCGAGCCGATTCCGTTCGCCCTGGGCGCAGGCCGAAGGCCGGAATCGACCCGATCCCGTTCGCCCCGAGCGCAGGCCGAAGGCCGGAGTCGATCCGATACCGTTCGCCCTGAGCGCAGGTCGAAGGCCGGAGTCGAAGGGCCAGGTCGCGCCGAGTCCGCGCCGCGCA
>DAIOWG010000191.1:0-4787 GCA_036758645.1 Dokdonella sp.
GCGAGATGGGCGAGCTCGGCATCGCGCCGCGCCACGCGCCGCTGATCACGCGGCTGAAGCCGGGCCAGGTGCGCGTGATGCTCGAGAACGGCGAGGAGCAGTTCTTCTACGTGTCGGGCGGCATCCTCGAGGTGCAGCCGAGCGTCGTGACCGTGCTCGCCGACACCGCGATCCGCGCCAAGGACCTCGACGAGGCGGCCGCCCGCGGCGCCAAGGACGAAGCCGAGCGCGCGCTCGCGAACCGTTCCGACGCACTCGAAGTCGCGCAGGCGCAGGCGCAGCTCGCGCAGGCGATGGCGCAGCTGCAGGCGCTCGAACGCCTGCGCCGTGCGCTCAAGCACTGAGCACGACGCGCACCACGATGTTCGAAGACGCCGGCGCAAGCCGGCGTTTTTCGTTGGTGTACCGCCCTTCCTCCGGTGCTTGAGCCCCGTCCGCGCTGCGCGCGTCCAGCCTGCGGGAGGCACGGTCCGCCGCTTCCCGTAGGCTGGACGGCCAAAGGCCGGCCGGCCGCCCTTCGCCGAAAGCCCGCATCGCCTGGCACGCAGTCGTCTCGACGGATGCTGGCCGCCTCTCGCCGAGCGTCACCGGCGACCAACGTCGCGACCCGGCGGAAGGACGGCGCGACGGCGATGCGTCGCTTTGTCTAGAATGTGAACCACGTCTCAGCGATCACCCCGGGGGATTGGGCCGGGGCGCCTGCGCGGCTGCAGCCGCGCGTCCCTTCGTCGTGACGCCCGGCCGCCCCGACCTGCACCTTGGAGAAGTATCCGTGACGAGTGCGCCCCTGCATGTAATCGTTCTCGCCGCGGGCGAGGGCAAGCGGATGAAGTCGGCCCGGCCCAAAGTGCTGATGCCGCTGGCCGGAAGGCCGATGCTCGCGCACGTGCTCGACACCGCGCGCACCTTGCAGCCCGCTCGCATCCACGTCGTGCACGGCCACCTCGGCGAGCAGGTCAAGGCCGCGCTGACCGATCTCGGCGACCTCGCCTGGGTGCACCAGCCGCGCCAGCAGGGCACCGGCCACGCGGTGCGCCTCGTGATGCCCGACGTACCCGAAGACGGCCGCGTGCTCGTGCTCTATGGCGACGTGCCGCTGATCCGCGCCGACACGTTGCGCAAGCTGCTGCAGGTCGAGACGCCGCTGGCCGCGCTCGTGACGCAGCTCGACAATCCCTACGGCTACGGCCGCGTCGTGCGCGACGGCATCGGCCGCATCCGCGCGATCGTCGAGGAGAAGGACGCGAGCGCCGACCAGCGCGCGATCACCTGCGTCAACAGCGGCATCCTCGCCGCCGACGCGCGCCGCCTGCGCGTGTGGCTCAACAACCTGACCGACCAGAATGCACAGCGCGAGTACTACCTCACCGACGTGTTCGCGCAGGCGAACGAGGAAGGCGAGCCGGCCGAAGCGAGCATGTGCCTGAACCCGCAGGAAGTGTTCGGCGCCAACGATCCGTGGCAGCTCGCGGGTCTTGAACGCATGCACCAGCGCATGCGCGCGACCCAGCTCGCGGCCGCGGGCGTGCGTTTCGCGGATCCGGTGCGCTTCGACGTGCGCGGCGACGTGCGCGTCGGGCGCGATGTGGAGATCGACATCGACGTGATCCTCGAAGGCCTGGTCGAACTCGGCGACGAGGTGCACATCGGGCCGTACTGCCGCATCCGCAATTCGACGCTCGCGGCCGGCACCATCGTGCATTCGCACTGCAACCTCGACGGCGTGGTCACGCACGGCCCCTGCGACATCGGCCCGTTCGCGCGCCTGCGCGCGGGTACCGAGCTCGCGAGCGGCAGCCGCATCGGCAACTTCGTCGAGACCAAGAAGGCGCGCTTCGGCGAGAACGCGAAGGCCAACCACCTGTCCTACATCGGCGACGCCGAGGTGGGCGCGGGCGTGAACATCGGCGCGGGCACGATCACCTGCAACTACGACGGCGTGAACAAGCACGCGACGACGATCGAGGAAGGCGCGTTCATCGGATCGAACACCGCGCTGGTCGCGCCCGTGCGCGTCGGCAAGGGCGCCACGATCGGCGCGGGCTCGGTCGTCACGCGCGACGCGCCGGACGCCGAGCTCACGCTCGCGCGCGCGCGCCAGACCACGATCCCGGGCTGGCGCCGTCCGACCAAGGGTTGAAGCCGGCGCGCGATCGCGCGCGCGACTCAGGCGTAACGCTGCTGCAGGTAGCGGAAATACGCGCGCAGGCCCTGCGCCTCGCCGCCACGCGGGCGGCCGGGCTTGTCGGTATCGTTCCACGAATAGACGTCCAGGTGCGCCCACGCCTGCGACTCCGGCACGAAGCGCTCGAGGAACAGCGCGGCGGTGATCGCCCCGGCATGGCGCGAGGCGCCCGAGTTCGCGAGGTCGGCGACGTGCGATTCGAGCATCGGCAGGTACGGCCGCCACAGCGGCATGCGCCAGAGCGGATCGCGCGCCTCCTGTCCGGCCTGCAGCAGCCCGTTGGCGACGTCGTCGCGATTGGCGAACAGCGCGGGCAGGTCGGGACCGAGCGCGATGCGCGCCGCGCCGGTCAGCGTCGCGAAATCGAGGACCAGGTCGGGTGACAGCGCGGCCGCGTACGCGAGCGCGTCGCAGAGCACGAGGCGCCCTTCCGCATCGGTGTTGTCCACTTCGACCGTGATGCCCGCGCGCGTCGTGATCACCTCGCCCGGGCGGTAGGCATTGCCCGCGACCGCGTTCTCGACCGCAGGGACCAGCAGCGTCAGCCGCACCGGCAGTTTCGTCGACAGCACGAGCTGCGCCAGCGCGATCGCATGCGCGGCGCCGCCCATGTCCTTCTTCATCCAGCGCATGCCGTCGGCGGTCTTGAGGTCGAGGCCGCCGGTGTCGAAGCACACGCCCTTGCCGATCAGCACGACGTGCGGTGCGCCGGCCTCGCCGTGCGTGAGCTCGACCAGGCGCGGCGCGCGGTGGCTCGCGCGCCCGACCGCATGGATGGTCGGGAATCCGGCCGCGAGCAGGTCGTCGCCGACCCAGTCGCGGAACGTCGCGCGGTGGCGCTGTGCGAGCACCTGCACCTCGGCCGCGAGTTCGGCCGGGCCGAGGTCTTCGGTGGGCGTGTTGACGAGGTCGCGCACGCAGTAGACCGCCTGCGCGAGCGCACTCGCCTGCTCGACGCCGGCCTCGTCGACGACGAGCTGCGCGGCCGCGTGCAGCGGCTTCTTGTAGCGCGTGTAGCGATACGCGCCGAGCGCCCAGGCCAGTGCGACCTCGTCGGCGGCGAGCGCGAGGCCGCGCGCGTCGAGGCGATAGCGCCCCGGCGGCAGGCGCTGCGGAAGGCTCGCGACGGCCGCGAACGCGTCGCGCGCATCGCAGCCCACGAGCACCGCCTGCGGCGCGCCGTCGGTCCCGGGCAACACGAGGAAGCGGCCGCCTTCGCCCGCGAACGCGTGCGTGCCGCACCAGCGCGTGGCGGCGTCACCGAAGCCGGCTGCCGCGGCGGGAAAGCTCTCGCGGTCGACCGCGAGCAGGGGCACCGCTCCGGCGGCATCCGCCGCGTCTACCCAGGCATCCATCGACGACTCCTTGCGAACGCGCCATTGTCGCACTCCGCGCGGCACCTCGCGCGGGATCGTGCGGTCAGGCCGCTGCGTGCTCGAGGTCGTGGCGCGCGAGCCAGTCGACCAGTTCGCCGAGGTCGCGCAGCGCGAGGTCCGGTGGCTCGGCGTGCGGCCAGTCCTCGCCGGTGCGGTTGAGCCAGGCCGTGCGCAGCCCCGCGGCGCGCGCGCCCGCGACATCGAGGTGCGGATCGTCGCCGACATGCAGCACCTGCGACGGCGCGAGTCCGAGTCGCGCGCAGGCCTCGAGGAAGATCCCGGGCGCGGGCTTGGCGATGCCGCAGTCGCGCGCGGAGAGGCGATGCGTGAAGTGATGGTGGAGCCCGATCCGCTCGAGGTCGGCATTGCCGTTGGTGATGCTGACCAGCGGACCGCGCGCGGCGAGCGCCGCGAGCGCGGGCAGCGCGTCGGCGTAGCACTCGACGCGATTGCGCGCGGCGATGTAGGCCTCGCAGGCTGCATCGACGTGGCCATCGTCGTGCGCACACTTGGCGAACGCGCGTGCGATCGTCAGGCGCCGCTGCGCGCCGTAGTCGTGGGCGAGGTGGGGATGTTCCAGCGCGACCTGTTCGCGCAGCGTGCGCAGCGCCGCGATCGACCACGTCTCGGCGACGCCCGGATGATGGGTGCGCAGCCAGTCATCGAGCGCGCGCTCGGCCGCGTCGATCGCGGGCGCGATCGGCCACAGCGTGTCGTCGAGGTCGAGCGAGACCGCGAGGATGCGCGCGCGCATCGGTGCCCCGCCGCGGCGCGGCTCAGCGCGTGCCGGCGCCGCCGCTGACATTGCCGAACGTCGCGGCGGGCTTGGCCGGCGCAGCCTCGGCCTTCTTCGGCGCGGGTTTCGCGGCTGCGGTCGCGGCGGGCTTCTTCGGCGCGGGTTTCGCGGCTGCGGTCGCGGCGGGCTTCTTCGATGCGGGTTTCGCCGCTGCGGTCGCGGCGGGCTTCTTCGGTGCAGGCTTCGCCGCGGCGGTTGCGGTCGCCTTCGCCGGCGCCGGTTTCGCAGCCGCCGTCGCAGCGGGCTTCTTCGCTGCGGGCTTCGCGGCCACGGCAGCGGACTTCGCCGCAGGCGTCGCGGCCGCGACAGGTGCCGCGGGCTTCGCGGTGGTGGCGGTCTTCGCGGCCGCTTGCACAGCCTTCTGCTGTTCGGCGCGTGCGAGGTTCTCGCGCGAGGCCAGAGCGGTAGCCGATGTCTAGGAAATGCGCGT
>DAIOWG010000191.1:4797-6050 GCA_036758645.1 Dokdonella sp.
GTCGCGCGCGGCGCGGCGACCGGGGTCGGCATCGGCTTGCCGGTCAGCGCGGCCACGCTGGCCGCGTCGCGACCGACCTGGGTGTCGATGAACACGAGCCGCTGCTCGTTGCGCATCGCGACGTCGCCGGCTTCGCCGTATGGCACGAGCTGGTGCTTGCGCAGGATCGTCTTCGCCGCGGGCGTATCGAGGAACGCGAGGAAGCGCAACACCGCCTCGTGCTTCGGCGACGCTTCGCGCTCGGCGATGTAGAGCGTGATGTAGAGCGGATAGCTGCCGTCGGCGACCGACGCGGTCGACGGCGCGACATTCTCGACGCGCAGCATCTTGAGGCCCTTGTTCGCGTGCGCACGCGCCATCGTGGTCAGGCCGAGGCCGGCCTGGTCGATCGCGATCGCTTCCTCGAGCTTGGCCGTGTTGAGGTAGAGCCGCGGCGCCGCGATCGGCTGGTGGCCCTTGCGGTAGACCAGCTCGCGCAGCGAGTACTCGACGCCGTCGAGCGGGCTCGCGATCGCGTAGAGGTTGATCGCCTTGTCCGGACCGCCGAGTTCCTTCCAGTTCGTGATGCGGCCGTAGTAGAGGTCGTGGATCTGCTTGAGGCTGAGCGAGGACACCGGGTTCTTCGCGTGCACCACCATCACCGCCGCATCGAGCGCGACCGGATTGAAGTTGAGCCCCGCTTCCTCGGCGCGGCGATCGAACTTGCCGCGCGCGCTGCCCGCGATGTCGGCGCTGCCGCTCGCGACCGCGTCGAGGCCCGACAGCGTGCTGAACGGCTGCAGGTCGATCGTGCCCTTCTTCTGCTTCGCGTACTCCTTCGCGATGTCTTCCATGATCGCGCGCCCGGTCGCGAGGTCGCCGCGCCAGACCAGCTTGTCGGACGCGACCGCAGGGGCCGCGAATGCGACGAACATGAACGCGCACGCGAGTGCGAGAGAGGATGTGAACGGACGTCGGGACATGGCGAAGGCTGCTGCAAGAAAATGCAACATGCACGATAGCACGCGCCGCGACGCGGGTCCGTGCAGGCATTCGGGAAAAAGCGTGACGCCGCGCATGCGGTACTTCGCGCGCTCACCGTGCAAGGCGGAGCCGGAGGCCCGCATCGACGCGACTGCGACCCATCCTGCGGGTCGCGGTTGGCACGCATGCGTAGGGTGGGACGCAGCGTGCCGCGTCGAATCGGTTTCGGCGTGGAGTGTCCGCGCGAGCCCCACCGGCGCGGACCATCGTCACCGGCGGCGGACCCTTCA
>DAIOWG010000192.1:0-6033 GCA_036758645.1 Dokdonella sp.
CCCCGCCGTGCAATCCGCCCAAGAATGTATTAATGTTAGTACATTAGCGTGGGCGCAAGAGGGACCTCTCACATGGGCAAGCAACGGGTGCAGGATCTCAAGCCGCCTCGTGTGCAGGCGGGACAGGAGTGGCTGGACGCGGAGATCGCGGACCAGCGGCTGCGGTATGAGGCGATCGCGGCGGAAATGAAGGCCGCCACGCCCGCGCGCGAAGAGGCCTACGCCGGGTTCCTCGAGATCGTCCAGCGCAAGGGGTTCAACGTGACGGGCGACGTCCGGCGCGTCATTCCGGCGGACGAGGTCCCCGAAAAACCGGACCGCCCGGACGCCATGCGCGTCGTCTGGTGAACCCCTCCTCCCGTCGCGAGCACGCAGCATGGCACGTCCGCACATCGAACCGTTCGTCGAGCTGAACGCGGGTTATCGCAAGTTCCGCGTGCCGGGCTTCGCCGGCAGCGAATACAAGGTGCTCTCGCTCGATCCCGACAACGGCGCCTGCACGCTGAAGGTCCGCTTCAACGGCGGCTTCCGGCGTCCGCCGGGCATTTCGTTCAGCGACATCGAGATTTTCCTGCTGAACGGGGTGATGCGGGTCGGCGACGGCGCGTGCGTCGAGGGCCATTATTTCTTCGTGCCGGCCGGCGTCGCCATGCCCGCGATCGAGGTGCCTCAGGGGTGCGAGGCGCTGGTGTTCTTCAACGATTCGGAACCGCACTTCGAAGCGTCCGACGCGCACCATCCGCTGGCGCTGAGATCAGGGTACGTATCGGTGAACGCATACGAGGACCGCCCGTGGGCTGGCGGCTCGATCGTCTCGCCGTCGACTGCCAGCGGACTGATGCTCAAGCTGCTGCGTTTCGACCCGCTGACCGAAGCGATGACCTTCCTGTACTGCATCGCGCCCGAGTACATGCAGGACAACATCAGCTACCACGACTGCGCCGAAGAGAGCTACCACATCTGGGGCACGAGCTGGATGATGCAGTTTGGCGACCTGCCCACGGGCGGATATTTCTGGAGGCCGCCCTACATCAACCACGGGTCGTTCCGATCCAGACTGGGCTGCATCGCGCTCGGGCGCACGGACTCCAAACTGCACAACTACTTCCACTTCAACCCGTGGACCAACCCGGCCGAGAACCTGCACCGCGCAGCGTCCTTCCTCTACCGCCAGCGGCCGCAGCTGTTCCGCTGGGTCTGGGGCGATGGCCACAACCATCCGCACGGCCCGCAAGGCCAGCTCGAGGCCGCGCCGGCGCCGCCCGATTTCGAGAATCCCGACTACGCGTCCGACCCGCAGGTCGACATGCTGTCGCGGCAGGTTTACTCGTTTCTTGAAGCCCCGCGTACGCCGGCCGTGCTCAGCGAGCAAGGCAGGTTGCGCCGGGTGGAACATGGACACGTGCATGAGCACGACGGGCTCGGCCCACATTCGCACGGCGCAGGGCATGGGCATCATCACGACTGAGTCGCCGCAATGAGCCGGTCGCAGGTTTCCGGCGCGCTCGCGGTGCTGAATCGCGACCTTCTCGACCCCTCGTCGGCGTCGCCGTTGTACTTCCAGCTGTTCACGGTACTGAACGACGCGATCAGCAAGGGCGTGATCCCGAACGGATCGCGCATGCCGTCCGAGAAGGAAATCTGCGATCGCTTCGACGTGTCGCGGATCACGGCGCGCCGCACGCTCGCCGAACTTGCGGCCAAGGGTCTCGTGGTCCGCCATCGGGGCAAGGGAACCTTCGTCCAGCACACTTACCAGCCAGACCCGATCGTCGCGCCGCTCAGTTCCATGCTCGGGAGCCTGGAGCACATGGGCAGGGACACCTCGGTGACGCTGCTGTCGAAACGCCTGTCTGCGTTGCCGCTGGACCTGCAGGACGCATTCCAGCTCCAGCCCGACGCCAAGGTCTGCCAACTCGTGCGCGTGCGCAGTGACCGCGGACGCCCGTTCGCGCACTACGTTTCCTGGACGCCGAAATTCGATGCCTCGATGCCGCGCAAGGGATTCGAATCGACGTCACGCGTGGACCTGTTCAAACGCTACGACTTGCGTATCGCACGTATCGAACAATACTTGAGCGCCGAAGGTGCGACGCCCGACGTCGCGCGGGCGCTCGATGTCTCCACCGGCAAGCCGCTGCTGAAGCTGGTGCGTTTCTCGTATGACGCACAAGGACGGCTGCAGGACCACTTGACCGCCTTGTACAACAGCGATCTCTTCAGCTACAAGATGGAGACCGACGTTCGCGGCTGAATCGCGCCGCTACGTGGGCGATTTCGGGGGAGCTGCGCGACCCAGCACCCAGAGCAGCACGCGCGGGCGCAGCACCTTCAGCAGCAGCGCACGCGCTTCCCGGGCGGTCAGCGACGTTTCGCACGGCAGGATACCCGCGAGGCCGCTCAATACCAGCCGGTCATCTCGGACCTCGGCCTGCTCGATTTCGACGTCGAGCTTGATTGCAGGCGTTACGACGCGCATCGGTTCACTCCCAGGCCGCGAGCGCCGCCGCGTTGCGGCCTGCCGCCCGCCCCGAGATCATCGCCTCGGTCAGGTATGAGCCGTTCTGGTACAGGTTGGAGAACATGGAGCCGAGCTCGCCGGCCTCGTACAGCCGCCGGATCGGCTGGCCGCCGGGAGAGAGCACCTCCGATTCGATGTTGCGGCGGGCGCCCCCGCCGGTACAGACGATCGATGGCACGACTTCGATCGCGTAGAAAGGCGGCTTGGCGAGTGCCTGCAGTGTGACACCACCGCGGCCGAACTCCTCGTCCACGCCGCGGCTGCAAGCGTCGTTGTAGCGGCGCACGGTCTCCTCGAGCGTGGCCGGGTCGTGATCGATGAGCTTCGCCAGCGCGCCGACGTCGTCGGCCTTGCGGATCCAGCCCTGGGCGATTTCCGCAGAGTTGTCGTCGGACCACGGATGTTCGCCGACGACCGTGTTCCAGGTCATGACCTTGGTGACCAGGCAATTCGCCCGCCGTGTGGTCTCGTCGAACAGCATGTGCATTCGGCCGACGCGCCCGTGGGGCGTGTCGACGTAGACGCCGTGGCTGCGCTCCTTGTAGTGGGTGAGCTGCCACTCGAAGGTTTCGTTGCAGAAGCGCCGGCCGTCCTGCGCGACGTCGATCCAGCTGAAGGTCTGGAAGAACAGCTGCCGCATGAACACCGTGTCCTGCCCCGGCAGCCGGAATCCGGGCCAGATGCCGCCCGACTGGCCGCGATTGCGCATGTGCCACAGGTCGGCCCCGGCCTTCTGCAGCAACCGGATGCCATCGCCGGTGTTGCCGGGCGTGCCGAATGGCCGCGCCTCCGCCAGACCATAGTAGTCGCGCTGCATCTGCGCGTCGTTCTCGAAGCCGCCGAGTGCGAGCACGACACCGCGGCGCGCGCGGATGGCCCTGCGCCGTCCCTCGTGTTCGACCACGAGCCCGAAGACTTCGAGCGTGTCGGGGTCCTGCACGAGATCGACGACGGGCGCACCGCACTGCACGCGGATGCGTCGTCGCTGTTCGACGTTCGCCTTGAAGGCGAGCCAGACGCCGCTGGGGACGGGCAGGATCGTGGCCGTGAACGCGACGGCCTCGCGCGCACCGAGATCCGGAAATTCGAGGATCGCGCCGCGGTCGCTCCAGCCCGCGGAGCGGATGTACCGTGCGCCGGCCTGCTTCGCACGCGCCTCGATCCACGGTTCGAGTGCAACCATGCGTCGCGCCCACTCCTGCAGCATCGACTCGGGCACGGGGTTCGGCTCGTTGAGCCGCCGCTGGTAGCGCACGAGCGCTTCGGCGTCCTGCGAAATCAGCAGGGATTGCCCGGACACGCGACTGTTGCCGCCAGTCAGCGCCGCGGGCATTTTCTCGACGATCAGGACCTCGATGTCCGGGTCCGAGTCGACCGCCTCGATCGCTGCGCACGCGCCGGCGAGGCCGTACCCGGCGACGACGACGTCGGCCTCCTCGTCCCAGTGCTCGATCGCTGCCAGGCTCGCCATTCGTGTTCCTCCTGCGGTCGCGACGCGACACGGCGACCATGCCTCGGCAGGGGCACGCTCACCAGCAACCTATGGTTGTCGATGACGTCTTTCGCTTGCCACGGAGACGGGGTCCCGCGACACTGCGGCATGGACCTCGGCCAGCTGCTCGATCTCGTCGCCGTGCTCGAGCACGGCAGCCACGCCAAGGCCGCCACGCGGCGGGCCAAGTCGGCGCAGGCCGTCGGCAAGAACCTTCGCACGCTAGAAAGCGAACTCGGCTGTGCGCTGTTCGACCGCAGGACCCGCGAACCCACCGCAGCGGGCCGCCTGGTGGAGCGCCGCGCGCGCGCCGTGGTGGGCGAACTGGAATTGCTCGACGAGGAACTGCGACGCACACGCGAGGCGGGCCAGTTCGCAGTACGACTCGGGGCCAGCCCGACCGCCGCGGCGGGCATCGTCGGGGAAGCCGTGTTGTCCTCGACGCAGCAGGAGCCGTCGCTGCAGGTCATCGTGCTGACGGGCCTGCGGAACTCGCTCGTGGCCGACGTTGCGATCGGGCGCCTCGACCTGTGCGTCTGCCTCGACACCGAACCGGCAACGGAGCCGGGCCTCGTGCGCGAGGCGCTTGGCACGCAGCGCTACGGTGTGGTCGCGAACGCAAACCATCCGCTCGCGCGCCGGCGCCGGCGCGCCACGGCGGCCGACCTCGCAGACTGCGACTGGATCCTCGGCACGCAACTCGGCGCCGTCGAGGCCGGCTGGAGGGACGCTTTCCTGGCAGCGGGCCGACCGGTGCCGATCCCGTCGCTGCGCACCTCCTCGCTCGAGTTCTGTCGCAATGCCTTGCGGTCGGGGATGCGGCTGTCCGTACTGCCGCTGCAGCTGGTCGAAGACGAACTGGAGCGCGACGAACTGCGCGTGCTCGCGGCGCCTGGATTCAGGTGGCAACGTCCGCTCGCGTTGTATCGGCGCCGCGGCGTGCGCGTCCCGGCCGTGCTCGCCGCGGCCCTGCGCAAGGCGGCGGCGCGCGAGGCGCGTCTCGCGTCAAGACTCGACCGGACGGATTGACGCCTGCAGCAGTTGCGGCGCATTGCGCGCGTCGGTGGCGGATGACGCGAGCCTCACGTCCGCGGGTTCGTGCCACCAGACCGCGCGGGGCGACGTTGCGCAGCAGACGGGAATCCGGGGCCGGTGGTCGCGCCAGTCGTCCGCGAGCGCCTCGCGCCAGCGCTGGCCGACCCCGGGTCGACAGCGCAGTGCGTCGACCAGCTCGGCCTGCAACGCCTCGGGCTGCAAGGCGTCGCAGTTTCCCACGACCTCGTCGCGTGACCGGCTCGACGCCGGCCAGAACAGGTGCCGCTCGCGCAGCCGGTGCCAATGACTCGACAAGTGCTCGCCGTGCATGGAGGGCTGTGGATCGTCGCACCAGCTGGCGCGCCACCGCGTCAACGCAGTGCCGCCGGGCGGCGCATCCACCAGCACCAGCCGTGCGGCAACCGGCGATGCCGCGGAGGCGACGGCGCACGCGAGCCCGGCATGCGCGCCGAAGGCGATGATCGTCGTCGGGCGCGCGTCGCCGTCGAGCAGCTGCGCGACGCGTTCCGCGCGGAGGCGCGGCGCGACCTCGTCGGATTCGCCGTGGCCCGGCAGGTCGGGCAGCACCACCTCGAAGTCGGCAGCAAGCGCCGCCGCGAGCTCCACGCAAGTGTCGCCGCTGCGCCCGACCTCGTGCAGGAGCAACAGACGCCGGGCGCCTGGCCTGGGCCAGCGACGCGTCCACAGCATTTCGCGGCCCGCCCGGTCGTCGGCGACCGGCAGGCCCGGCATTGCGGCAGCCGCGCGCACGGTCGGCCTGGGCCGCGCCGGCAGCGACACGGCCGAGGGCCAGCTCGTCAACTGGCCTGCCATCGCCTGCCACATGTCGGCCGGCGCCTCGGCGGTGACTTCGCAGCGTCCTGGCGTCCGCCAGGATGCGGGCAGCCGGGTCCGGTGCGCTGCCAGCGGATCGGTGGCGCGATACAGCAGCTTCAGCGGTACCTCGACGGCTTCGAGCGCTTTC
>DAIOWG010000193.1:0-2512 GCA_036758645.1 Dokdonella sp.
GCGTGCACGCCGACTCGAACCGCGTCGGCGTCCGCCTCGAAGGTCCGACGCTGGTGCTCGCGTCGGCGTTCGAAACGGTCTGCGAGCCGGTCGCGTGCGGCACCGTGCAGCTGCCACCGTCGGGCCGGCCGATCGTGCTGATGGCCGAGCACCCAACGACCGGCGGCTATCCGCGCGTCGGCCAGGTCGCCGCGATCGACCTGCCACGCTTCGCGCAGCGACGACCCGGCGATCCGGTCCGCTTCCGGCCAATCGGACTCGACGAGGCGCAATCGCGCTATCTTGCACGCGAACGCGCACTCGAGCGCCTGATCCTGTCGATGACCCAGCGCCTTGCCGATGACTGACGCCTCCCTGCCCGCGCGCGCCGTGCGCACGATCGACCTCAATTGCGACCTCGGCGAATCGTTCGGCGCGTGGCGCATGGGCGCCGACGAGGACGTGATGCCGCACATCAGTTCGGCCAACATCGCTTGCGGGTACCACGCGGGCGATCCCGCGACGATGCGGCGTTCGGTCGAACTCGCGTGCGCGGCAGGCGTCGCGATCGGCGCGCATGTCGCATTGCCGGACCTGCAGGGTTTCGGCCGGCGCGAGATGCGCATCGGCATGGACGAGGCGTATGCGATGACGCTGTACCAGATCGGCGCGCTGTCCGCGTTCGCACGCGCGGCGGGCACCTTCCTGAGGCACGTGAAGCCGCACGGCGCGCTCTACGCGATGGCCGCCGCCGACGCTGCGCTCGCGCGTGCCATCGCGTCGGCGGTCCGCGATTGCGATCCGATGCTGGTGCTGGTCGGGCTTGCGGGCAGCGAGCTGCCTCGCGCCGGCGACGACTGCGGGCTTGCGGTCGCGCACGAGGCGTTCGCGGACCGGCGCTACCGGCGCGACGGCACGCTGGTGCCGCGCAGCGAATCGGGCGCGGTCATCGACGATCTCGACGAGGCGATCGCGCAGGCCACCGCGATCGCGAGCGGCGATGCGATCAGTGCCGATGACGGAAGCCCGCTGCGCCTGCGGGCCGATACCCTCTGCGTGCACGGCGACCACGCGGGTGCGCCGATGCGGGCGCGCCGGCTGCGCGAGGCGCTGGAGCACGCAGGCATCTCGATCGCTGCACCGGGCACGCGCGCATGAGCTATTGGCCGATGCTCGGCGTGGCCGTGGTGGTCGCGGGTTTCGTGCTGCGCCGCAATCCTGCGCTGGTCGTCGTCGTCGCCGGACTCGTGAGCGGCCTCGCGGCGGGCATGCGCCTCGACGAGCTGCTGGCCCTGCTCGGCACGTCGTTCGCGAGCAACCGCGCGCTGCTGCTGTTCGTGCTGACCCTCCCGGTGATCGGGCTGCTCGAGCACCATGGCTTGCGCGAGCGCGCGCAGGCCTGGATCGCGGGCTTCCGCGGCCTGACCCTCGCTCGGTTGCTGGTGTCCTACCTCGGGCTGCGCCAGCTGTTGTCGATGTTCGGCCTGATCGATCTTGCAGGACACGCGCAGACCGTGCGCCCGCTGCTCGCGCCGATGAGCGAGGCGGCCGCCGCACGCGAGGGTGGTCCGCTCGAGCCCGCACAGCGGGACCAGGTGCGCGCGCTCGCCGCGGCCACCGACAACGTCGGGCGCTTCTTCGGCGAAGACGTGTTCCTCGCCTTCGGCGCGGTGCTGCTGATCCAGGGCCTGTACGAGCGCCAGGGCATCCTGCTCGAACCGCTCGAGATCGCGCTGTGGGCGCTGCCGACCGCGATCGCGGCATTCGTGATCCATGCGCTGCGCATCGCCTGGGTGGGGCGCAGGCTCGCGCGCCGGGCCACTGCGCAGGCGTCGGGAGGGATCGCCGATGCTGCGGATTGAGCAGGTCTACTGGCTGGTCGGCGCGTTCCTGCTGGTGGCCGCGGCGATCAACCTGCACGGGCGGCGCTGGTCGGCGGGCGCATTCTGGTCGATCCTCGCAGCGCCTTTCCTGTTCGGCGAGGCAGTGCTCGCAGCGAATGCACGCGACCAGCAATGGCCCGCGCAGGCGATGGGCATCGCGGTGATCGCGCTCGGCGTGCTCGCCGCGCGCGGTCGGCTGCGGCTCGCGCCCGAGGGCGCGGCGGATGTGCAGGCGCGCGTCGAGCGCGCGCTGCGCTTCGGCAACCGGCTGTTCGTGCCCGCGCTCGCGATTCCGCTGTTGACGCTCGCGTTCGTGCTGTCGGCCGGCTACCTTCGCTGGGGCGAGACGCCACTCATCGATGGTTCGCAGACCACGCTGGTCTCGCTCGGGATCGCCTGCCTGCTCGCCACCGCGATCGCGTTGCGCACGACACGCAGCCGCTTCCCGACCGCATTGCACCAGGGCACGCGCCTGCTCGATGCGCTGGGCTGGGCCGCGCTGCTGCCGATGCTGCTCGCGACGCTCGGCAGCGTGTTCGCCGCGACCGGCGTCGGCGATGCGATCGCCGAATTCGTCGGAGCACTGATCCCGGTCGACAGCCGCCTCGCCTGCCTCCCCCTCATCGGGCCCCGCAGCTGCCTGATGTCGC
>DAIOWG010000193.1:2522-3568 GCA_036758645.1 Dokdonella sp.
TCGGAGCCCGCCATGGCCATCAAATACGGCCGTCCGATCGAGAGCCGCCTCGCCTGCCTGCTCGCTTTCGCATTCGGCATGGTGGTGTTCACGATCGTGATGGGCAATGCGTTCGCGGCCTTTCCGGTGATGATGGCCGGCATCGGCTTGCCGCTGCTGGTGCTGCGGCACGGCGCCGATCCCGCGCCGCTGGGAGCGATCGGCATGCTGACCGGCTACTGCGGCACGCTGCTGACGCCGATGGCCGCAAACTTCAACATCGTCCCCGCGGTGCTGCTGGAACTGCCCGACCAGTACGGCGTGATCCGCGCGCAGGTCGTCACCGCGGTCGCGCTGCTCGTCGTCAACGTGCTGCTGATGTGGCTGCTGGTGTTCCGCTGAGGGTGATGGACCGATGACACCGATGCCCGAACCCGGAGTGCGCGAGCCGCTGGTGCTGCTGACCGGCTTCGAACCATTCGACGGCGAGGCGATCAATCCATCCGCGGAAGTCGTGCACATGCTCGATGGCCAGTGCGTGGCCGCGCACCGCATCGTCGGCGCCGTGCTACCGGTTGCGATCGCGGCGACGTTGCCGCTGCTCGAACACCTGATCGAGCGACATCGGCCGGTGCTCGCGATCGCGCTCGGCCAGGCGGGCGGACGCAGCGAGATCAGCATCGAGCGCATCGCGCTCAATCTCGTCGACGCGCGCATCCCCGACGCCGATGGCCTGCAGCCGGTCGATGTCGCGGTCATCGACGGCGCGCCGTTCGCGTGTTCGACCCAGTTGCCGGCGAAGGCGATCGCCCTGCACCTGCGCGCGCTCGGCATTCCTGCCGCGCTCTCGCTGAGCGCCGGCAGCTACGTCTGCAACCAGGTGTTCTTCGCGCTCGTGCAGTTGCTGGGCGCACGCCTGCCGCATGCGCGCGGCGGCTTCGTGCACCTGCCGTGGCTGCCCTCGCAGGTGGTCGAGCGCCCGGGGCAGCCGAGCATGGCGCTCGCGACGATGGTGGAGGGCGTGCGCGCGGCGATCGAGTGCGCACTCGCGACGCCGCACGACCTCC
>DAIOWG010000193.1:3578-5986 GCA_036758645.1 Dokdonella sp.
GCTGCGCTACGTGCGCTGGCAGGACTCCGCGGCGTCCCCGGCCAGTTCGATGATGACTTCGCCGGTCGCCGCGTAGGGCAACCTCAGCTTGACCGCGTCGGTCGAGTAGTAGAAGCCGCCGCGCGTCGGCGCCTTCACCGCGTTGCGCGCCTTCGCCTCGTACGCCTTGCCGACGGCCTCGGGCGTGGTCGCGAGTGCGAACCTGCGCACCTTGCCCAGTTGCGCGCAACCGAGAAGTCGCGTGCGCCGGAACGGGCGGATGTCGACGTGCATCGGTGCGATCTCGACCTTCGATGCGACCTCGTCGTCGTCGCCGAGCACATACAGGAGCGGCTTGAACACGACATTGCCGCGGCCGTCCGGATTGTCGCGCGCGATCACCTGCACGCGCAGCGCCGCGGCGTCGACCGGCGCCGGCAACTCGATGATGCGGTAGCGGCTGCGCCCATCCGGAAAATCGCGTTCGGGCGCCTGTCTTCCGACCGCGATGCGGACCGGCTCGCCGGGCTTCAGCACGACCGGTCCGGCCGTCGGCGCATCGACCACGTCGGGACGCGAGCGACCCTCGCCGAACAGTCGCTGCTTCCATTGCGCGAACGTTTCGCCGACCGCGCGCAACGGATTGGCAGCCGTGGCCGGCCCGCACATGAGGATCGCGAACAGCACGCAGATGAAACGGGGTGCGGGCATTGCGGGGGAGCCTCCTTGGGCGTTGAAGCGCCGCCCCGCGGATGCGGCTTCGCCGCGACTCCGCCTCCTCCCCCGGCGCTCTCGTGAAGGCGCGCGGCCTCGACGGCCGCGCGCGAAGTTCATTGCACGGGCGCGGGCTCCGGCGCAGGGTCCACCGGCTGCTGCTGGTCGATCGGCGGCGCCGGCGGCGTCGGTGCTTCGGGCGGCAGATCGATCGCAATGAGCTCGCGACCGTCCTGCTCGAACGCCTTCAGCTGCAACGTGCGTGCGATCGAGCCGATCACGCGGCGCTGTTCGTCATTGCCACCTCGCTTGAGCACGACGCCGCTGAGTGCCTGCGTTTCCTTGAGTTCGCTGATGTAGCCGAACAGCTCCGCCTTGCCCATCTGGAACCCGTCGATCGAGTACTTGTCCTCGCCGACCGGCTTGACCATCGCATTGCCGTCGCGCACGTCCGAACGCGCGAACGCACTGCCGGCCGCAACGAGCACCAGCGCGAGCATCGCCATGCGCAAGATCGTCTTCACCATGTTTCTCCTGTCGATGTCGCCGACGGACGCCCGTCCGTCAGTCCTTCACCTGCGCGCGGACCTCGGAGATGGTGCCATCCTTGGCCTGCACGTAGGCATTGATCTTGAGCTGGAACGCGACGCGCGCAAGCGACACGAGGTGCTCGGACTTGACCTTCTGCTTCTCGCCACGCGTCAGCAGCACGGTCGCGACCGGCAGCGATTCTTCCTGGCGATAGCGCAGCGCGCTCTTGAGGTCTTCCTCGGTCAGCGGCGCGCCGTCGAAGTCGAACTGGCTGTCCTTGTCGGCGACCAGCGTGACATCGAAGCTGGCGGGGATGTTCGCCGCCTGCTGCACCTGGTCCGCTCGGACCGCGTCGCGACCGCAGGCGGCGACCAGCGTCGCGAGCAACACGAGCGCGCCGATGCGCAGGAAGGCCACGAACGATGGTTTGCGCATGTCGCACTGCTCCAGCCGGTCCGAAAGCGCCAAGCCTACCACCGAGCAGTGCGACACGGCACGCCCGCACGCGGCCCTCGTTCACGACCCGGCAAGGGCGCGCACGCGACGGCGCGCAGCACGCGTCGGAGACGCTCACGCATGCGGAAGGGTCACGCCGGTCTGGCCCATGTACTTGCCGCCACGGTCCTTGTAGCTGGTTTCGCATTCCTCGTCAGATTCGAAGAACAGCATCTGCGCGACGCCTTCGTTGGCGTAGATCCGGGCGGGCAGCGGCGTCGTGTTGGAGAACTCCAGCGTGACGTGGCCTTCCCACTCCGGCTCCAGCGGTGTCACGTTGACGATGATGCCGCAGCGCGCATACGTGCTCTTGCCGAGGCAGATCGTCAGCACGCGGCGCGGGATGCGGAAGTACTCGACGGTGCGCGCGAGCGCGAACGAGTTCGGCGGGATGATGCAGACGTCCGACTGGATGTCGACGAAGCTGCGCTCGTCGAAGTGCTTCGGGTCGACGATCGTCGAGTTGATGTTCGTGAACACCTTGAACTCGTCGGCGCAACGCACGTCGTAACCGTAGCTCGAGGTGCCGTACGAGATCAGCCGGGCGCCGCCGTTCACGCGCACCTGGCCCGGCTCGAACGGTTCGATCATGCCGTGCTGTTCCGCCATGCGGCGGATCCACTTGTCGCTCTTGATGGTCATGGGGAATGAGGGGCTAGGTACGAGGGGCGAGGGGCGAGGGGCGAGTG
>DAIOWG010000194.1:0-5965 GCA_036758645.1 Dokdonella sp.
CAGGCGCAGGTAGTCGTAGACCTCGGTGATCGTGCCGACGGTCGAGCGCGGGTTGTGCGAGGTCGCCTTCTGCTCGATCGCGATCGCGGGCGACAGGCCCTCGATGTGGTCGAGGTCGGGCTTCTCCATCACCGACAGGAACTGGCGCGCATAGGCCGACAGCGATTCGACGTAGCGGCGCTGGCCTTCGGCGTAGATCGTGTCGAACGCGAGCGAGGACTTGCCCGATCCCGACAGGCCCGTGATCACGATCAGCTTGTGGCGCGGGAGGGCGAGGTCGATGTTCTTGAGGTTGTGCGTGCGCGCACCGCGGATTCGGATCGTATCCATGCCGCGAGATGTTGGGGAAAGGCGGGACTATAACAATGGCGGTCGCGCCGGATGCGACGCGCGCCGACCCTCTTGGCCGGCTGTGGGTTTTCCAGGGTAGACACCGCAGCGCTGCCGGCAACTCGGTGCGATCGGCGATCCGCGCAGGAAACCGGTCATTCGCTGGCTTTCGGATTGCAGCGATCGCGCACAGGGTGCGCTCCTACACGAGATCGTGCGTCGTAGGAGCCCACCCTGTGGGCGATCCGCGCAGGAAACCGGTCATTCGCGGGCTTTTGGAGTTGCAGCGATCGCGCAAAGGGTGCGCTCCTGCTGGCCGTGCCCCGACCGCGGCCCCGTGGAGGGTCACCCTGGTGAGCCGGAACAAGGACTTGCGATCGGAAACGCCCCCCGCTAGACTACGCGGCTCGCTCCCGGCCCCGGTCGGTCGCGAAGGCTGATTCCAGAATAACTACAGAGGCATGGCCATGTACGCTGTCATCGTCACCGGCGGTCGCCAGTACCGCGTGGCGCAGGGCGAAACCCTGCGCATCGAAAAGCTCGTCGCCGACGTCGGCGCCGAGGTCAAGCTGGACCAGGTCCTGATGGTCGGCGAAGGCGACGGCGTGACCGTCGGCGCGCCGCTCGTCGCAGGTGCGCTGGTCACCGCCAAGGTCGTTTCGCACGGCCGCGGGGAGAAGATCCGCATCGTCAAGTTCCGCCGCCGCAAGCACCACCGCAAGGAAATGGGGCACCGGCAGCACTACACCGAAATCGAGATCGTCGGCATCACCGGCGCATCCGAGAAGAAGCGCTCGGCCAAGGCCGAAGCGAAGGCCGAGCAGGAGTAATTCGTCATGGCACACAAGAAGGCAGGCGGTTCCACCCGCAACGGTCGCGACTCCAATCCGAAGTACCTCGGCGTGAAGATCTACGGCGGGCAGGCGGTCGAGGCCGGCAACATCATCGTTCGCCAGCGCGGCACGCGCTTCCACCCGGGCAGCGGCGTCGGCCTGGGTCGCGACCATACGCTGTACGCGCTCGTCGACGGCACGGTCGAGTTCAAGGTCAAGGGCGCCGAAGCGCGCAAGACGGTCAACGTCGTTCCGGCCTGATCCGGCGCGACCGGTCCTGCGAAGGCCCCGCTTCTGGCGGGGCTTTTCGTTTTGGAGGCCGGGAAGGGAGAATGGGGAAACGGGAATGGCGGAAGAATGCCAGTTCCGGGACCCATCGGCGGCGTATCGCTCGCGTAGCCTCTTCCCATTCCCGATTCCCCATTCCCCATTCCCGGCGCCCCAATGAAATTCGTCGATGAAGCCCTGATCCATGTCTACGCCGGAAACGGCGGCAACGGCTGCGTCGGCTTCCGTCGCGAGAAGTACATTCCGTTCGGCGGGCCGGACGGCGGCGATGGCGGCAGTGGCGGCAGCGTCTGGCTGGTCGCGGATGAGGGGATCAACACGCTGGTCGATTTCCGCCATCAGCGCGTCTACCGCGCACAGCGCGGCGAGAACGGCATGGGCCGGCAGATGGCCGGCAAGGGCGGCGAGGACACCGTGATCCGCGTGCCGGTCGGGACCGTCGTGATCAATACCGCGACCGACGAAGAGATCGGCGACCTGACTACGCATGGCCAGCGTCTGCTGGTCGCGCAGGGCGGGCATGGCGGCCTCGGCAACATCCATTTCAAGAGTTCGGTGAATCGCTCGCCGCGCAAGTCCACGCCGGGCAGCCCGGGCGAGGAGCGCGAGCTCAAGCTCGAACTCAAGGTGCTGGCAGACGTCGGCCTGCTCGGCTTCCCGAACGCGGGCAAGTCGACCCTGGTGCGCGCGGTCTCGGCGGCCACGCCGAAGGTGGCCGACTACCCGTTCACGACCCTGCAGCCGCACCTCGGCGTGGTGCGCATCGAGACCGACCGCAGCTTCGTGATCGCGGACATCCCGGGCCTGATCGAAGGCGCCGCCGAAGGCGCCGGACTCGGCATCCAGTTCCTCAAGCATGTCGCGCGCACGCGCCTGCTGCTGCACGTGGTCGACATCGCCCCGCTCGACGGCATCACCGATCCGGTCGCGGAGGTGCGCGCGATCGAAGCCGAGCTCAAGGGATTCGACAAGTCGTTGCTGAAGCGGCCGCGCTGGCTCGTGTTCAACAAGGTCGACCTGCTCGCGCCGGAGGAGCGCGGCAAGACCGCCAAGGCGATCGTGCGCGCGCTCAAGTGGAAGCAGCCCTGGTACATGGTGTCGGCGATCGCGCGCGAGGGCACCTGGCCGCTGTGCCTGGACATCCAGCGCTTCTTCGACGAACAGAAGCTGGCCGCCGCCGAGGCGGCGCGAGAGCAGGGCGCGTGAATCGCGGCACGCCGGCATGCGCGACAAAAAAGCCGGCTTGCGCCGGCTTGGACTTTCCGCACCCGTCCTCGAGTGCGGAGATCAGGAAGCGGCCATCGATGGCCGCACCCTTCAATTCAGGCCATCGCCTTGATGTGCGCGCTGAGGCGACTCTTGTGGCGCGACGCCTTGTTCTTGTGGATCAGGCCGCGAGAGGCGTAACGGTCCATCACCGGTTCGGCGATCTTGTACGCGGCTTCGGCGCGCGCCTTGTCCTTCGCTTCGATCGCCTTCACGACATTCTTGATCGCGGTGCGAACCATCGAACGCGCGCTCGCGTTGCGCTGGCGGTGCTGCTCGGACTGGCGCGCACGCTTCTTCGCGGACTTGATGTTGGCCAAGGGAAAACTCCAGTGATCGGGGTTGGAAAAAGACCGCGAATTATGCCGTTGGAGAGGATTCGAGTCAATTCGGCCCGCGCTGGCACCCGCCGCAGGTGCGGGCGGGCCCCCGGCCGGCGTGCCGCGCCCGAATGCCCGATCCCCGATGCCCGATCCCGGTTGCCGAGGCCATGACCCGCCCGAGCCTCCTGCGCTCGATGCTGAACTTCAGCGGCGGCACCTTCGTGTCGCGCATGCTCGGGCTCGTGCGCGAGATCGTGATCGCGACCGTGTTCGGCGCGAATGCGGCGACCGACGCGTTCTGGGTCGCGTTCCGGATCCCGAACTTCCTGCGCCGTCTGTTCGCCGAGGGCTCGTTCTCGGTCGCATTCGTGCCGGTATTCACCGAGGTCAAGGAAACCCGCAGCCATGCAGACCTGAAGGAACTCGTCGCGCGCACCGCGGGCACGCTCGGCGGCGTGCTGCTGGTGGTCACCGCGGCGGGCGTGCTCGGAGCGGAATGGCTCGCGCGCGCGTTCGCGCCCGGCTCGATCGACGAGCCCGCCAAGTTCGCGCTGACCACCGACCTCCTGCGCGTCACGTTCCCGTTCCTGCTGTTCGTGTCGTTGACCGCGCTCGCCGCCGGCGTGCTGAACAGCTTCCACAAGTTCCTGCTGCCGGCGCTGACGCCGGTGATCCTCAACCTCTGCATGATCGGCGCCGCGCTGTGGGCGGCGCCGCATTTCGACGTGCCGATCATGGCGCTCGGCTGGTCGATCCTGCTCGCGGGCGTGCTGCAACTGCTGCTGCAGCTGCCGGTGCTGCGGCGGCTCGACCTGCTCGCGCTGCCGCGTTGGGGCTGGCGCCACCCCGACGTGCGGCGCGTGCTCAAGCTCATGGTCCCGACCCTGTTCGGTTCCTCGGTCGCGCAGGTCAACCTGTTGCTCGACACGCTGATCGCCTCGTTCCTGATCACCGGTTCGCAGACCTGGCTGACGCAGAGCGATCGCCTGCTCGAGTTCCCGCTCGGGATCTTCGGCGTCGCGCTCGGCACCGTGATCCTGCCTTCGCTCGCGCGCCACCACGTCGCGACCGATCGCGAAGCGTTCGCGCGCGCGCTCGACTGGGGCCTTCGCACGACGCTGCTGATCGCGGTGCCGGCGATGCTCGCGCTGGTGCTGCTCGCCAAGCCGATCCTCGCGACGCTGCTGCAGCATGGACGCTTCACCGCGCACGACGTCGAAATGGCGTCGATGTCGCTGTCCGCGCTCGCGGCAGGATTGCCCGCCTTCGCCCTGGTCAAGGTGCTGGCGCCCGCGTTCTACGCGCGCCAGGACACGATCACGCCGGTGCGCGCGGGTATCGCCGCGATGGTTGCGAGCATGGCGATGAACATCGTCTTCGTCGGGCTGCTGGTGTGGTTCTGGCACGCGCCCGGCGACCTCGACGGGGGTTGGATGGCCGCACTCGCGAGGGTGCCTGGCCTGCACGTCGGACTCGCATTCGCGAGCGCGCTCGCAAGCTACCTCAATGTCGCGCTGCTCTGGCGTGCGCTGCGCCGCGAGGGCGTGCACCAGCGCCAGCCCGGCTGGGGCCGGCACCTCGGGCGGCTCATGCTCGGCTGCGCCGTCATGGTCGCCGTGCTCGGCGCTGGCCTCTGGCATTGGCCGGACTGGAGTGGAGCGAGCCCGGTGACGCGGATCGGGCGGCTCGCGGTGCTCGTCGCGGCGGGCGGGTGCAGCTTCGTCGCGACGCTGTTCATCGCGGGCTTCCGCGTGCGCGACCTGCGCGCGCACTGACCGCGTCCCGCGCCGAGCGCCCGGCGCGCATGCTGCGATGCAGCGGCTATACTCGGGCGCATGAGCCTGCTTTTCCGGGATGCCGCGGGGCCGAGCCTGGCCCCGGGCGGCAGCGTGCTGTGCGTGGGGGCGTTCGACGGCGTGCACGTCGGCCACCGCGCGCTGCTCGCGCGCGTGCATGAGCAGGCCCGCGCGCGCGGCCTGCGCGCCCTCGCGATCAGTTTCGAGCCGATCCCGCGCGAGTTCTTCGCGCGCGGCGAGCCAGTGCCTCGGCTCACCTGTGCGCGCGAGAAGATCCGACTGCTGTTCGAGGCCGGCATCGAGCGCGTGCTCTCGCTGCGCTTCGATGCCGCACTCGCGGCGATGCCGGCCGAACGCTTCATCGAGGACGTGCTGATTTCGCGGGCCGACGCGCGCGGGATCCTCGTCGGCTCCGATTTCCGCTTCGGCCACGCACGTCGTGGCGACGTCGCGATGCTGCGTCGCTACGCCGATCGCGGTCATTTCACGCTCGAACTGATGCCCGAGATCGACCTCGGCGACGGGCGCGTCAGCAGCAGCGCGATCCGCGAGCGCCTTGCGCAGGGCGATTTCGATGCCGCCGCGCGCATGCTCGGGCGGCGATTCTCGATCGGTGGTCGGGTCGTGCGCGGGAGGCGACTCGGCCGCGCGCTCGGTTACCCGACCGCGAACATCCGGCTCGGTGCGCGCACCTCGCCGATTTCGGGCATCTTCGCGGTGCGCGTGCGTGGCATCGCAGGTGCCGGATCCGGGAGCCACGCAGCGAAGCACGCCGACGCGTGGCCCGGCGTCGCAAGCCTCGGCGTGCGACCGACCATCGACGGTGGCGGTGAGCCGCTGCTCGAAGTGCACCTGTTCGACTTCGATGGCGACCTCTACGGACGCCGGCTCGAGGTCGAGTTCGTAGGCAAGCTGCGCGAGGAACTGAAGTTCGACGACCTCGATGCCATGGTGCGCCAGATCGACCGCGACGCGGACGGGGCACGGGAAATTCTCGGCACGATTCGCGCTGCGGGTCGCAGAGCAGGTTAGCCTTTTCCCGATCACCGATCACCGATCACCGATCACCGATCACCGATCACCGATCACCGATCACCGATCACCGATCACCGATCACCGATCACCGATC
>DAIOWG010000195.1:0-2514 GCA_036758645.1 Dokdonella sp.
TGGCAGAACGGCAGCGTGCACTGCCTCACGATGCAGTTGCCGGCCGGCCTGCTCGACGCTGCGGTTCCGCCGGCGGACTGACGCCGCCGGGTCGCGGCGGCTCGCTGACCTCGATCCGGTAGGTGCCGCGGCCGCCCTGCTTCGCCGCGTACAGCATCGCGTCGGCGCGCGCGACCAGTTCGCCTGCCGCGAGTGCGCCGCCGCGGCTGACCGCCACGCCGATGCTCGCGCCTATCGGCAGCACCAGGCCTTCGCTGCGCAGTTCGAACGGCCGCGACATCGACAGGACGAGCTTGGTCGCGATCGCGCGCACGCGCTTGACGTCGGGCACGCCTTCCATCACGAGCGTGAACTCGTCGCCTCCCAGCCGCGCGACCACGTCCGAAGAGCGTACGTGCTCGCTGATGCGCTGCGCGAACGCGCGGATCAGCGTGTCGCCGATCGCATGGCCGTGGGTGTCGTTGACCTGCTTGAATCGATCGATGTCGAGGTAGAACACCGTGATCAGCGCATCCGCCTCGCGCGCGCGCTCGATCGCGGCCTCGAGGTGTTCGTAGAATCCGGCGCGGTTGGTCAGTCCGGTCAGGTGGTCGAGGCGCGCGAGGTGGATCAGGCGGCGCTCCTCGCGCTTCTTCGAGGTCACGTCCTGCATCATCGCGTGCAGGCCGATCACGGTGCCGTCCTTCCCGCCGGTCTCCGGGATCAACGTGATCTCGACGCACTGGTAACTGTCGCCCTCGCCTTCCTCGGCCTCGAACACCACGCGTTCGCCCGCCAGGGCGCGCAGCAGCCACGGCTCGCGATGCTGGTAGCGTTCCTCGCCGATCACCGATCGCACCGATTCGCCGACCGGATCGGTGCCGCCGTAACTCCGCCGGAACGCATCGTTGGCGAACACGAATCGCAGGTTCGCATCGAGATAGGCGATCTTCACCGGCAGCGTGTCCGCGACCGTGCGCAGGCGCCGCTCGCTGAGTTGCAGCGCCTGCTCGGCCGCGCGCAATGCGGTGATGTCCTGCGCGTGTCCCATCACGTAGGTCGCGCCGTCGGCATCGGCGAGCGCACTGTTGCGGTACTGCCACTCGAGTTCGCGACCGTCACGGTGCTGCACCCTGACGATGCCGGTGTCTTCGCTTGCGCCCGCGATCCGCTGCAGGTACTGGTCGACGAGGAAACGCAGGTGCGGCGGAGCGAGGTCACGCAGCGGCGTGCCGAGCAGTTCGGCGACGCTGCGCCCGAGCGCGGCGGCAGCGGCCGGATTGATCGACAGCAGGGTGCCGTCCGGGTCGTGCGTGAAGATGAAGCCGGTACTGTGTTCGAAGAAGTCGCGGAAGCGCCGTTCGCTCGCCTCCAGCGCACGCATCGCACGGCGCTCGGCAGTCACGTCGCGTGCGCGCACCAGCAGGACGTCCTTGCCCCACAGCCGCGCGCCCTGCGCATGCATCTCGACCTCGATCTGGCGGCCATCGCGTACGCGGTGGCGCGCCAGTGCGACCTCTCCCGGCGCGGGCAGCACGCAGCCGCGCTCGTCGTCCGCCGACACGAGGTCGGCCAGCGACATCGCGCGGAACTCGTCCTCGTCGTAGCCGTAGGCTTCGCGCGCCGCGCGGTTGGCGCCGAGCACGCGCAGTTCCTCGGGATCGCAGGCCCAGGTCGGATGCGCGTCGAGGTCGAACAGCGCGTGCAGGCTCTGGTCGAGCGATTGCCGCTCGCGCGATCCACGCGCGCGCTCGACCGCGAGCAGCATCGCGTACTGCAGCACGTCGGCCTGCAGATCCGGCAACGCGAGTGCTTCGTGCGCGCCGCGTGCGAGCGCGAGCTCGCCGAGCGTGCGGTCCGCGCGCGCGGTCAGCGCGACGATCGCGGTCGCGGGCGCGCGCGCGCGCAATTTCGAGATCGCTTCGACCTGCCCGGCATCGACGAGCAGCAGCATCACGACGTCGAAGGGCGTATGCGCGAGACGCGCGACCGCATCGTAGGCGCTCGCGCAGGTCGCGACCGGCACCGCGCGACCATCGAGCAGGTTGCGGATGGCCTGCGCTTCGTCGCCCTTGGCGACGATCAGCGCAGCCGGATGCAAGCCTGACGGGCGCGTGGCGCGACGCATCGACGAATCCTGGTTCGGGCCGGCACATGCACGCACGCTCTTCGTCGTGCGCGCCCGCCGGCGGGGCCGCGAGAGCATACCGGCATTGCAGCGGCGTGTCCGGGTCGCGGGCCGCGCTGGCCGCCCCTGCGGCAGCAGGCGAGCGATGGCCGGCAGCGCGCCGCCGCGTCCCCTGTCGTATCCGGCCGCGATCCGGCGTTTGAAGGAAGACGCGCCGCCCTTTCCGGCCGCCGACAACGAGGTGGGATGGATGACCGACGAAGCCCGACGCGATGATCCCTGGCCCGAGTTCCGCTCACCGCCCGCCGCGCTGCCCGTGGGCGACGACGCCGCCCCTGCACGCAGCCTGCTCGCGGTGTTCAATGACGGCGAATGCCGGGCCTGGATCGCCGCGACCCGGACGAGCT
>DAIOWG010000195.1:2524-5943 GCA_036758645.1 Dokdonella sp.
CGATCCTCGCGATCCGTTCACGCAAGCGCCCGCCGACGACACCATCGGCCTGAACGCACGCGGGCTGGCCGGCCTGCCCTTCCCCGATCCGCGCTACCATCCCGGTCTTGTCGATGGATCGGGTGGCATGAAAGGCAAATCCCTCAAGGTGGCGCTGCTGCAGGAAACCGACCGCGGCAGCCGCGACGCGAACCTGGATGCGATCGAGGCCGGGCTGCGCGAGGCATCGGCGGCGGGCGCGCAGCTCGTGCTGCTGCAGGAACTGCACAACGGCCCGTACTTCTGCCAGCACGAGAGCGTGGACGAATTCGATCGCGCCGAGCCGATTCCGGGCCCGAGCAGCGAGCGGCTCGGCGCGCTCGCCGAGGAACTCGGCCTGGTGGTCGTCGCGTCGCTGTTCGAACGGCGCGCGGCCGGGCTGTACCACAACACCGCGGTCGTGTTCGACCGCTCACGCGCGATCGCGGGCAAGTACCGCAAGATGCACATCCCGGACGATCCGGCGTTCTACGAGAAGTTCTACTTCACGCCGGGCGACCTCGGCTTCGAACCGATCCAGACCTCGGTCGGACGGCTCGGCCTGCTCGTGTGCTGGGACCAGTGGTACCCGGAGGGCGCGCGACTGATGGCGCTGGCCGGCGCCGACCTGCTGCTCTATCCGACCGCGATCGGATGGGATCCCGCCGATCGGCAAGACGAGAAGGATCGCCAGCGCGACGCGTGGATCACGGTCCAGCGCGGCCACGCGGTCGCCAACGGCTTGCCGCTGCTGGCCTGCAACCGCACCGGATTCGAAGCGGCGCCCGAGGGCGGTCGTGGCATCCAGTTCTGGGGCTCGAGTTTCGTCGCGGGGCCACAGGGCGAGTTTCTCGCGCAGGCATCGAGCGATCGCCGTGAACTGCTGCTCGCCGACGTCGATCTCGCGCGCAGCGAGGCGGTGCGACGGATCTGGCCGTTCCTGCGCGACCGGCGCATCGATGCCTACGCCGACCTGACGCGGCGCTTCCGAGATTGAGCACGTCAGAGGCAGGACCCGCCATGCCCGGGCCGGATCATCCCTTCCCCGCCGCCGGGATGCCCGCAGGGCAGCCGATCGCGCGCGTCCGTCGCGGCGACGTGGAGTACGTGCTGCTCGGCACCGCGCATGTCTCGCGCGTGAGTGCCGCCGCCGTGACCGCGATGCTCGAGGCCGAGCCGTTCGATGCGGTCGCGGTCGAACTGTGCGAGCCGCGCTTCACCTCGATGCGCGATCCCGACGCGTTCCGCCACCTCGACCTGTTCCAGGTGATCCGCCAGGGCAAGGTAGGCCTGATCGCGGCGAATCTCGCGCTGTCGGCGTTCCAGCGCCGGCTCGCCGAGCAATTCGGGATCGAACCCGGCGCCGAGATGAAGGTCGCGATCGACGGCGCCGAGGCGCGTGGCCTGCCGGTCTGGCTGATCGATCGCGAGATCGGCACCACGCTCAAGCGCGCCTATCGCAGCGTCGGCTTCCTCGATCGCATGTCGATCGTCGGCGGCCTCGGCGCGAGCCTGCTCACGCATGAGGAGGTCAGCGAGGACGAGGTCGAAAAGCTCAAGCAGGGCGACCTGCTCGGCAGCATGTTCAACGAATTCGCACGCGAGTCACCGCCGCTGTACCAGGCGCTGATCGGCGAACGCGACCGATACATGACTGCGCGCCTGCGCGAGGAAGCTTCCGGCGGCGGCGCGCGGCGCGTGCTCGTCGTGATCGGCGCCGGCCACCTCGAAGGCATCGAGCGCGAGCTCGGCACGCAGTCGGAGCTGCCGCGTCCGCTGCTCGATCGCCTGTCCACGGTACCGCCGCCGTCGCGCTGGCCGAAATGGATCGCGGGCGCGATCTTCGTGCTGATCGCGGGCGCGATCGGGTTCGCGTTCACGCGCGGCGCGCGCGAAGGCACCGATGCCCTGTTGACCTGGGTGCTGTGCACCGGCGGCCTCGCGATGCTCGGCGCGATCGCGGCGGCGGCGCATCCGCTCAGCGCGATCGCGGCGTTCATCGCCGCGCCGCTGAAGCCGTTCCGCCCCGGCGTCCCCGCGTCGGCGATCAGCGCCGGCGTGGAAGCCTGGCTGCGCAAGCCGCGCGTCGCCGACTTCGACACGCTGCGCGACGACGTGTCCCACTGGACCGGCTGGTGGAAGAACCGCATCGCGCGCACGCTGCTCAACTTCATGTTCGTCACGATCGGCACGATCGTCGGCGAGTACGTCGCGGGCATCCGCATCATCCGCAACCTGTTCTGAAGATCCGTCGCAATGAAGCTTCCGTTCACGCTCGGCAAACCCCGTTGGCAATCGAAGGACGCGGCCGTGCGCCGCGCGGCCGTGGTCGCCGACGACGATGGCGACCTGCTCGCGAACCTCGGTCGCATCGCGCGCGAAGACGCCGATCCGGGCGTGCGCATCGCCGCGATGAAGCGACTCGCCGATCCCGGCATCGCGCAAGGCCTCGCGCGCGACGACCTCGATGCAGGCGTGCGTTCGCAGGCGCTCGCGCTCTGGCTCGACCTGCTGACGGGGCGCCACGCGGGCGCTCCGACGCTGGCCGAGCGTACGCGCCTGCTGCGCGCGCAGGACGAAGCATCGACGATCGAGCACGTGGCGCGACACGCACGCGAGCCGGAACTGCGCGCAGCCGCGCTCGAGCGCGTGGCACGGCCGGCGTTCCTGCTCGAGCGCGCGCTCGAGGAGGCCGACGCGGGCCTGCGCACCGCGCTGGTCGCGCGCATCGACGACGAGGGCATGCTGCAGCGCCTGGCCGAACGCACGCGCAAATCCGACAAGACCGTCAACCGGCTCGCGCGCGAGCGCGTCGAGACCCTGCGCATCGCGCGCGGCGATGCCGCGATGCTCGAGTTGCGTGCACGCCAGCTGTGCGAGCGGCTCGAGCAACGCGTGCGAAATCCTGCGTCGACGGACGAGCGCGACGTACTCGCCGAATGGGCGCCGATCGCCGAGTCCGCACCCGCGCAGCTGCGCGCGCGATTCGAAGCGGCGCGCGCGCTGCTCGCCGCGAGTCGCGAAGTGCCGCGCGCGATGCGCGCGACGGAGGCGCCGACCGTCGCATCGGCGCCATCCGACTCGCCGCAGGTCGAACCACCTGCCGATCCGGCGGCAGCGCCGGAGCGACCCGCAGGCGAAGGCGAAGTCGCCGATGATGTGGTCGCGCCGTTGCTCGCACAGGCGCGCTTCGCGGCCTCCGTCGACGAGGCGCGCGCGGCGCAGCGCCAGCACCGCGAGCAGCAGCAGGCGCTGCTGCAGGAACTCGGCGACGCACTGAGCGCGTGCGACACCGCGCTCGAACGCGGCGCGAGCGCCGATGCGCATGCCGCGCACGCGCGGGTCGCCGAACTGCGCTCGCGCATCGATGGCGCGTTGCCGAAGGCGCTGGCCGAGAGCGA
>DAIOWG010000196.1:0-3328 GCA_036758645.1 Dokdonella sp.
CGTCGTGTAGATCTCGGTGGTCGCCGTATCATTAAAAAAAAAAATGACGCTGGCCACGCCGGGTACCTACCGGATCGCGATCGCGAGCGACGGCCTCGCCGCGAGCTACGAGACTGCCGATGGCGGCAAGCAGCGCGCGCGCGGCGATGCCGAGTCGCTCGCGAAGCAGATCCCGGCCGACGCGAAGAACGTCGCGATCACGCAGGCGCAGAACCGCGTCGAGACCTTCGTCACGCTCGGCAAGCCGGACAATGCGGCGCTCAAACCCGTGGGTCGCGGACTCGAGCTGGTGCCGGTCACGCATCCGAACGACCTGTTCGCGGGCGAGCCGGCCACGTTCCGCTTCGTGCTCGATGGCCAGCCCGCGAAAGGGCTCGCGGTGGAGGTGGTGCCGGGCGGCACGCGCTATCGCAACGCCCAGCAGCAGATCGACGTCACCACCGACGCGAACGGCGAATTCAGCGTGACCTGGCCCGATGCAGGCATGTACTGGCTGCACGCGTCGGTCGAAGGCGGCAAGCCGAGCGAACCGAAGGCGACTTCGCGCCGCGCGGGCTACACCGCGACGCTGGAAGTGCTGCCGCAATAAGCAGGCGCCCACGTCGTGTCCGTCGATGCAGGGCTTCCACCACAGCGATGACTGCGTTGCTGCGGGTCACCTGCATTGCGCTCACGCTGTGGCTCGCCGCGTGCGCGGCGCAATCCGCGCGGACGCTGCACGGGGCAACGATGGGCACGACCTGGTCGGCCGCGCTGGTCGTGCCCGCTCGCGCCGACATCGCGGCGATCGAACGCGGGATCCAGGCCGAGCTCGATCGCGTCGTCGCGCAGATGAGCACCTACGAGCGCGATTCGGACCTCGTGCGCTTCAACCGGGCGCCCGCCGGCAGCTGGCAGGTGCTGCCGCCCGCGTTCTTCACCGTGCTCGAACGCGCACTCTCGCTCGCGGCCGATTCCGACGGCGCCTACGATCCGACCATCGCGCCGCTGGTCGACCTCTGGGGATTCGGCGCGGGCAGCCGTGCGCACCGGATACCGGACGAATCCGCGATCAACGAAGCGCGCGCGCGCGTCGACTGGCGGCGCATCCGCATCGATCGGCCTGCGCGCAGCGTGCTCCAGCCAGGCGGCGTGTCGATCGACCTGTCCTCGATCGCAAAGGGCTTCGCCGCCGACGAGGTCGGGCGGTACCTCGAAGCCAACGGCGTCAGCGACTACCTTGTCGAAGTCGGCGGCGAGCTGCGCGCACGCGGACATCGCGCCGACGGGCGTGACTGGCATGTCGCGATCGAACGACCGGATGCGGCGCGGGGCGAGGTGGATTCGCCGGACCAGGTCGAGCGCGTGCTGGTGCTGCGCGACCGTGCGATCGCGACCTCCGGCGACTACCGGCATGCCTTCGAGCACGAAGGCAGGCGCTACTCGCACCACATCGATCCGCGCAGCGGCTGGCCGGTGCAGCATCGCATCGCGTCGGTGAGCACGCTGGCGCGCGATGCGCTCGATGCGGATGCGGTCGGCACGGTCGTCATGGTGCTCGGGCCCGACGCCGGCATGGCCTGGGCCGAACGGCGCGGACTCGCGGTGCGCATCGTCGTGCGCGACGGCGACGGCTTCACCGAACGCATGACGCCTGCGTTCGCGGCGGAGGCCGAGCGGTGAGCGCACCTGCGAGGCATCCGGTGGAGTGGCCATCGCGGCTCGGGCACGTCGTCGCGCTGGTTGCACTCTCGGGTTTGGCCACGTGGCTGCTGCACCTGCAGGGGCGCATGCCGGACTGGCAGGCGCCCGACGCGATGCGTGGCACGCTTGCCGGTGGCGCAGTGCTCGCGTGGCTCGTGGCCTGCGCGCGCGCCTGGTACCGGCACGCACGCGGCATGCGCACGGCTGCATCGGCGTCAACCGCCGATGCGGCGCTCGCGGACGCGCCACGCATCCTCGTCGCGCACGCCAGCCAGACGGGTCAGGCGCTGCAACTCGCGCAGCGCACGGCCGACATGCTGCGCAGTGCCGGCGTGGCGGTCGACCTGCTGCGGTTGTCGGAACTGGACGCGGCGCAGCTGCGCGCAGCCGCACGCGTGCTGATCGTCGCGAGCACGACCGGCGAAGGCGACGCGCCCGACGACGCGGCCGCATTCGTGCGCGCCGCCCTGGCCGCACCCGCGGACTTGCGCGGGCTGCGCTACGGCCTGCTTGCACTGGGTGATCGCAGCTACCGCAATTTTTGCGGCTTCGGCCGGCAGCTCGACGCCTGGTTGCGCCATGGCGGTGCCGAACCGCTGTTCGATCCGGTCGAGGTGGACGACGGTGACGAAGGTGCACTGCGCCACTGGCAGCATCACCTCGGCCTGCTCGCAGGCGCCGTCGACCTCGCCGACTGGAGCGCACCCGAGTACGGGCCGTGGCGGCTGCGCAGGCGGCGCCTGCTCAACGCCGGCAGCGTCGGAGCGCCCTGTTTCCACCTCGAACTCGAGCCGCCCGACGGCGTGCGATGCGACTGGCAGGCCGGCGACATCGCCGAAGTCGGCCCCTGCCATTCGGCAGCGACGGTCGACGCATGGCTGCGCGCGCTCGGCCGCGATCCGCGCGACGAAGCCGCCGCCGTACTGCGCGAACGCGCGGGCTGCAGCATGTTGCCGGCCGCTGGCGAATTGCGTGGACAGGACGCATTCGCGCTGGCGTCGCAATTGCGCCCATTGCCGCATCGCGAATACTCGATCGCGTCGATCCCCGATGACGGTGCCATCCACTTGCTCGTGCGACGCATGCAGCGGCCGGACGGTTCCGCCGGACTCGGCTCCGGCTGGCTCACGCAGCATGCGGAGGAGGGGGCATCGGTGCGCCTGCGCGTGCGCGGCAACCCGAATTTCCACCCGCCGCGCGACGCGCGGCCGCTGCTGCTGGTCGGCAACGGCACCGGCATCGCGGGCCTGCGCTCGTTGCTGAAGCAACGCATCGCCGACGGCCACCGCCGCAACTGGCTGCTGTTCGGCGAGCGCCACGCCGCGCACGACTTCCACTATCGTGACGAAATCCTGCGCTGGCAGCGCGAGGGATGGATCGAACGCCTCGATCTCGCGTTCTCGCGCGAGCACGCCGAGCGCGTCTACGTGCAGCAGCGGTTGTCCGAGGCGGCACCGACGTTGCGCGCATGGGTCGACGACGGCGCGTCGATCCATGTCTGCGGCAGTCTCGAGGGCATGGCGCCCGGCGTGCACGCGGTGCTCGTCGACGTGCTCGGTCGTGAGCGGGTCGAACGCCTGCAGACCGAGGGTCGCTACCGGCGCGATGTCTATTAGCCCGCGAAGAGCGAGCCAGGCGCGGCTCG
>DAIOWG010000196.1:3428-5926 GCA_036758645.1 Dokdonella sp.
GTCGCTACCGGCGCGATGTCTATTAGCCCGCGAAGAGCGAGCCAGGCGCGGCTCGCGCTGGCTGGAGGCGCGCAGCGCGGCCGGCCCGTCGTCTCCACGCGTGACGAGCGCCGGCCGACCTTCGGTCGTCCAGCCTACGAAGACGAGCCAGGCGCGGCTCCGTAGGCCGGACGCGCGCAGCGCGGCCGGCGAAACCGGCTCAGGTGATCCAGCCGCGCCGGATCGCATTGCGCGCGAGCAGCACGAGGCCGATCGCCACGAGCAGCACGACCGCCTGCAACACGACCGCGACGGGTCCCGCGAGCGTCGCGCCGTCGACGAGCACGAACAGCGCGATGTCCTGAACGATCACGCCGAGCAGCGACAACACGAGCAACGGCAGCGCCCAGCGCCGGCGCATCAGCAGGCCGATGCAGCCCAGCGCACCCCCGATCACGGCGGCGGCGGTCGCGACAAGCGTCCACGCCGGCCGCGCGGCGTACAACGCCTGTTGCGCGGGTTCGAGCTTGGCGACGTCGGCAGGCGCCATCATCGCGTCCATCGCGAAGGCGAAACAGCCGAGCAGGTTCCACAGCAGTGCCACGACCACGACCGGCATGAACCATCCGGGTGCCTTGCCCATGTTTGCCTCCGATTTCGGGGAGTGGAAGTCCGCGCCCGCGGCTGCTGGTGCACGCACCGGCGAGGTCGCCGCGCGAAGATCCGACAAGTCGCCCGGGTGTGCAATGCGGGCCTTGCGCCGCCGTTCGGTACGGCGCTGCGCGGCGCAGCCGGCGCGAGCCAGCCGCACGGGGTCAGGTCTGCGCCCAGCGCCTGAGCAGGTTGTGGTAGATGCCGGAGAGTTTCAGCACCGCGGCGCGATCGGCGCCCGATCGGGTCAGCGCCTGGATCGAGGTGTCGAGTTCGAACAGCAGGCGGCGCTGGCCCTCGTCGCGCACGAGGCTCTGCACCCAGAAGAACGCGGCGATGCGCGCGCCACGCGTGACCGGCTGAACCTGGTGCAGGCTGCTCGACGGGTACACGATCAGGTCGCCCGCAGGCAGCTTGACGTCGTGCTCGCCGTAGGTGTCGTGGATCACGAGCTCGCCGCCGTCGTAGTCCTCGGGTGCGGCGAGGAACAGCGTGCAGGACACGTCGCTGCGCAGCTGCTCGCCGCCGGCAACGGCCATCACCGCGCCATCGACATGGAAACCGTAGTGGCCGCCGCCCTCGTAACGATTGAAACGCGGCGGCAGGATGTGGACGGGCAGGGTCGCCGCATGGAACAGCGGCATCCCCGCGAGCGCCGCGAGCACCTGGCGCCCGAGCTGTTCGCGCAGCGGCGAGGCATCGGGCAGTTGCAGGTTGTGCTTCACGCGCGAACCCTGGGCACCGACCGTCTCGCGCCCGTCGGTCCACTCCGCCGCATCCAGCGCGCCGCGCATCGCGGCGACCTGCTCGGGTGTCAGTACGCCCGGGATGTGCACGAGCATCGTCGGTTCCTCACGGTTTCGCGTAGCGACTCGCCGCCACGGGACGGCAGTGGCAGAGAGTGGATCATGATCGGCGCGATGTGAAGCCGCAGGACGGAAGGCGGAAAAACGACACGCGAATGTGGCGTCATGTGCCCGGTGTTATCGGTGCCTGGTTGCGCCGCGCGCTGGCTTCGCATTCGTGAGCGTGGGCCTTGCCGCCGTGCGGCCGCGACCCACCCTCCACGCTGGGCCAGGTCAGAAGCGCACGTTCGCGGTCAGCAGGAACGAACGCTCGAGTCCGGGCGTATAGCGGTAGCCGCTCTTGTTGATCGCGGCGACATAGTCCTCGTCGAACAGGTTGTACGCGTTGAGGCGGAGCTCCACGTTCTCGTGCACCGGATAGCTCGCGACCGCGTCGAACACCCAGTAATCCTCGGTGTGCGTCGGCGTGCCGACCGCGCCGTCGGTGCCGCGCTTCATCTCGCCCGAATAGCGCGCGCCGCCGCCGAGGACGAGCTTGAATGGCGTCACGTAGGTGGTCCACGCCGTGAACGCCTTGTCCGGCGTGTAGGTGAGGCCGGTCGAGCCGTCCTGCGCGACGTTGGTGCCTTCGGTGACTTCGGTATCGAGCGTGGTGAATCCGGCCGACACCGACCACGCGTCGGTCAGCTTGCCGACCACGCCGAGCTCCACGCCCTGAACGCGCTTCTCGCCCGTCTGGTAGTAGAGCTGGTCGACCGGGTCGCGCACGATCTCGTTGTCCACCTCGGTGCGATACAGCGCCGCGGTCAGCATCAGGCGCTGGTCGAGCAGGTCCCACTTCGTGCCGAGCTCGAAGGTTCGCGCCTCCTGCGGGTCGAAGATCGGGTTGTTCGCGCTGTTGGCCGATGCGCTGAGTTCGAGCGTGCTGCCGCCGGGCGGCTGCTGCGACACCGCGTAGTTCGCGTAGAAGCTGCCGTTTGCGGTCGGCTTGTACAGCGCACCGACCTTCCAGCTGAACAGCGTGTCCGACGAATCCGCCTCGACTGACGGGATGATCGTGCC
>DAIOWG010000197.1:0-5877 GCA_036758645.1 Dokdonella sp.
GGTCGCGACGGCACGATCAAACAAGGAATGTCAGGGCGTGACGCGATCGCGCGATGCGGTGTCGGCCTCGCACCGCGTCGACCATGCGCAGCAGGCGTGATCGTCACTCGCGTGACGCGCATGCCGACGTCGCCGCACGGGCGCCGGCATGGGAGCGGTGCGCTACCACCTGGCGGGCGCGACGGGTAAACTGCGCGGCCCGAACAAGCAGGCCGATTCGGCGCACGTGCGGTCGCAGGTGCCCCGGCCTTGGCTTTTCCGTCATGCCGATGCGGTCGCGTCCGACCTCGGCGGGCGCTCGATGTCAGCGGGCCGTTAGCTCAGCGGTAGAGCAGTGGACTTTTAATCCATTGGTCGATGGTTCGATCCCATCACGGCCCACCACACCGGCGACCCTCCCGATAGATTCGGGTCGACGCCGCCGCGCGCGTTGCATTCATGCCGAGACCCTCGACACCGCCGACGCACGTGCCGTCGCGACCGGTGTTGGCACGTCGATTGCTGTACGTCCATGACTTCGAGGGTTCCGTCACTGCGGTGCTACGTAGCGGCGCGTGATCGGGAGCGATGACGTCCGTCTTCCGCATGCGTGCATCCCCGTTCGTGTCAGAAGCCGACATGGACGTGACGGATGCGATCGCTCGCGGATGACCCTCCACGTCGCCTTCGCGCGCGTTGCGTTGGCGAGCGGTGGCGCGTCAACGAGCATCTTCGCAGCTTGCGTGTTCGCCCGTGCGGAGCCTCGCGCCCGCGGAGTTGCACGGCAGCATGCGTGAACCATCCCGGCGAAGGCAGGAAACGATTCGAACGTGTCGGCGTCATCATCCACAGGGGAAAACATCATGTCGTCCAGGACCACAACGCGCTCCGGCGCAGCCTTGCTGGCCTCGCTCGCGCGCAGCGGGAAGCGAATGCGCCATGCGATCGGGTCTGCCACCGTCGTTCTCGCCGCGCTTTGCGGTTCCGCCAACGCGCAGTCGTTCACCGAGAACTTCGACGACATCGCGCTACTCCCGGGCAGCGGGTGGTTCACCCAGAACAACAGTGCACCGGTGGGGTCGCTGTCGTGGTTCCAGGGCACGCCGACCACGGCGACGCCTACGCCGGGTCCGTTCAATGCCTGGAACGGCGCGCCGAATGCGTACATGGCCGTCAACTTCAACAGCACGTCGGGCACCGGCACCATCAGCAACTGGCTGGGCATGCCGAACCGCACCTTCCGCAATGGCGACGTGTTCCAGTTCTACACCCGCCGTCCGACCACCCCGACCGGAGGACAGGAATACCCGGACCGCCTCGAAGTGCGCCTCAGCACGAACGGGGCAAGCATGAACGTCGGCACCGGCGCCGCCGCGTTCGGCGATTTCACGACCCTGCTGCTGTCGGTCAACCCCACGCTGGCGACCAACGTGTACCCGGCCGTGTGGACGCAATACACGATCACGGTCTCGGGGCTGCCGGCGCCCACATCGGGCCGCATGGCGTTCCGCTATTTCGTGACCAATGCCGGTCCCCTGGGTAGCAATTCCGACTACATCGGCATCGACAATGCGGTATACACGGCTTACGTGTGTCCGGCATTCACGCTGACGCCGGGCGCAGGTGCGCTGCCGGCGGCTTCATGGGGCCAGGCCTACAGCCAGGCGATGGGCCAGACCGGTGCGCTCGGCGCACCGAACTATGCGATCACCGCGGGTGCGCTGCCACCGGGCTTGACGATCTCGGCCGCGGGCGTCATTTCAGGCACGCCCCTGGCGACCGGCACCTTCAACTTCACGATCACGGTCAATGACGCGAGCGGTTGCAGCGGCTCGCAGTCGTACTCGATCACGGTGCTGGCTTCCGTGCCGAGCGCGCCGCAAGGCGTCGTCGCGGTCGCAGGCGACGCCGAAGTCGAAGTCAACTGGTCGGCACCCGCCAGCGATGGCGGCGACAGCGCGCTCACCTACGACGTGAGCTGCGCGGGAGGCAACACCGTGAGCGGCAGCGGCATGCCGCCGATCACGCTGACGGGTCTCGTCAATGGAACCGCCTACACCTGCGCGGTTGCCGCGACGAACTCGGCGGGGCAAGGCGAGTCCGGCATCAGCAACATCGTCACGCCGATGGGCAACCAGACGATCACGTTCGATACGCAGCCGGGCCAGACCTACAGCCCGGGCGGCATGTTCGCGATCGACCCGCCGGCCGTCGCGAGTTCGGGACTCGAGGTCGTCTATGGCTCGACCACGCCGACGGTGTGCTCGGTCGGCGGCGCCAACGTTTCGATCCTCGCGGCGGGAACCTGCACGATCACGGCGGACCAACCCGGCGACGCGGCCTGGAATCCCGCGCCGCAGGTCGAACAGTCGCTGACGATCGCACAGGCGAGCCAGGTGCTGACGTTCCCGGCGCAGGCCGAAACCGAACGCTGGTTCCATGCGGGCGCGACGTTCGAAATCTCGCCACTCGCGACGAGCGAAGAGCCGAACTCGGGTGAACCGATCCTCTACAGCTCGCTGACGCCAGCGGTCTGCGCGGTCGGCGGCACCACCGTGTCGATGGTGTCGGGTGGCACGTGCACGCTCGCCGCGGACCAGGCTGGAAATGCGAACTACGCAGCGGCCGTGCAGGCGACGAGCGAGGTCGTGCTCAATGTGCCGACGATCGCGGACCTCTGGATCCAGTCCACCGTCGACGAGACGAGGCCTGCGATCGGCGACACGGTGACGTTCACGATCACCGTCGGCAATGATGGCGAGGCGGATACCGACGGCGTACGCGTGCAGGATCTCGTGCCCGATCGCCTCGATCCCGCGAGCCTGGTCTGGCAGTGCACCGCGGCCGTCGGCACCACGTGTCCGACGCCCGACCAGGGCACCGGCGCACTCGATGTCACGATCGCCTGGATGCCGAAGGGCGCGGCGTTGACGTTCACGCAGTCCGGCGCAGTGGACCCGGCAGCGGATCCGGCAAACGACTATGACGAGTTCTTCAATGCGGCGACGGTGTCCTTGTCGGCGGGTTCCGGCCTGACCGACCCTGCGGGCAACAACGCGAGCACGATCTACCTGCGTGTCGACGACACGCTGTTCGAGAACGGGTTCGATCCGCTCGAGCCGTAGCCGGCGATGAAGCGGCGAGCCGGTCCCTGCTTCGGGGATCGGCTCCGCCGCGGGCAACCGATGCCGCGCGCCGCGCGGCGGGCGGCGGCACGCGAGCAACGCACGCTCGCGATCGACCTGCCGGGTACGAGAACCACCGGAGGTGTCGCGCGTCCTGAGACGCGCGACCCCGATAGTCACCCCGCCTGCCGCGACCCCCTTTCCGCGTCAGGCAACCACGAGAGACCACCCCCGCAGCCGCTCGTCGCGAGACGCCGGAACTGCGGGGATTTTCTCGTTCCGTCGATTCGCGCCGACGTCACGTGTCGGGAATTTCCTACACGAACGTGTGGCAGCTGCCGGCAGCGGTCGCGAACGTCCGCGGCGCATGCTGTTTTCCGACCCGCCGAATCGTGGATCGACCAGGGAGGGACGTTCCGGCAGCTTCCGGGACAGGCAGGAAGCCATGCGACGACGCGGGTCATCCCTTTTTCCGGAGTGTGTGATGACCGCGAACAATGCCGCCAGCGACGTGCTGGTCGCCGTGAACGTATTGCAGCACGCGCGCAGGGCCTGCGCGGACTTCAACCCGCTCGGCTCGCCGATGACGCCGTCGGAGCTCGAGCAGCGCGAGCGCATCATCGATACCGTGGTGCGTACGCGCAGGTTGCTGCGGTCGCTGCAGGGGCTTGCGGACGAGTGCGGCGCGCAGCGGGCGGGAAGCCGCGCGGCGTGCGCCTGCTGAACCACGGCGGCGACGCGATCCATGGCGCATCGTGGGAGGGACTTCAGTCCCGCTCGATCGCGCGAAGAGCTCGGGGCTGGCGCCCCTCCCGCATGGTTCGGCACCTGCATCGCCTGAGGTTGTTGCTGGACGCGCGCGGCACGGCCGGCGCTCCTGCGCGATCGCGCGAAGGGCTGCCGGCCGACCTTCGGTCGTCCGGCCTACGGGTGCGCCTCGCCATCGTGGAGGTAGCGCGGCCTGCGCGGCAGTTGCAGGCTCGCCGCGAACGCGATCAGCAGCATCACGGTGACATAGGCGTAGAACATCGGTTCTTCGCCGGAGCGCTTGAGCGCGAGCGCGACGTATTCGGCCGAGCCGCCGAACAGCGCGTTGGCGATCGCATACGAGAGGCCCACGCCGAGTGCGCGCAGTTCGATCGGGAACATCTCGGCCTTCACGATACCCGCGACCGAGGTGTAGAAACTCGCGATCGCGAGCCCGGCGGTCACCAGCGCGAACGCGGCGAACGGATCGGAGACGCGGCCCAGCGCGTGCAACAGCGGCAGCGTCGCGAGCGAGCCGAGCCCCGAGAACAGCAACATGTTGCGCCGGCGGCCGATGCGGTCGGAGAGCGCGCCGAACAGCGGTTGCATCAGCATGAACACGAGCAGGCAGGCGGTCATCACGTGACTCGCGCTGCGGATCGGCATGCCCGCGGTGTTGACGAGGTACTTCTGCATGTACGTCGTGAACGTGTAGAACATCAGCGAACCGCCCGCGGTGTAGCCGAGCACGACGAGGAACGCCTTGCGGTGGTCGCGCAGCAGCGCGACGAGACTGCCGGCGTCGCGATCCGCGCGAGACTCCGCGGTGCTTGTTTCGAGCAGGGTCGCGCGCAGCCGCAATGCGACCAGCGCTGCGACCGCGCCGACCACGAACGGAATGCGCCAGCCCCAGGCGCGCAGCTGAGCATCGTCGAGCACCTGTTGCAGCAGCACCAGCACCAGCACCGCGAGCAGCTGGCCGCCGATCAGCGTCACGTACTGGAACGAGGCAAGGAAACCGCGCCGTCCGCGGGTTGCGATCTCGCTCATGTAGGTCGCGGTGATGCCGTACTCGCCGCCGACCGACAGGCCCTGCACGAGGCGCGCGAGAAGCAGCAGCGCCGGTGCCAGTGCCCCGATGCTCGCATGCGTCGGCAGGCACGCGATGACCAGCGAACCGCCGCACATCATCAGTACCGACACCACCAATGATGTCTTGCGTCCGTGGCGATCCGCGATGCGGCCGAACAGCCAGCCGCCGATCGGCCGCATCAGGAAGCCGACCGCGAAGATCGCGGCGGCGTTCAACAGCTGCGAGGTGCGGTCGCCGGCCGGGAAGAACGCGGGCGCGAAATAAACCGCGGTGAACGCATAGACGTAGAAGTCGAACCACTCGACGAGATTGCCCGAAGAGGCGGCGACGATCGCGCGGACGCGCGAACGCATGTCGCCGGACGCGCCTGCACTCATCGGCGGCGCCGCGTCGTGGCGCCGCCACGCTTGCCGGAGCCGGCGACGCGGATCAGGCGCCCGGCTCCGCAGGCGGCAGCCCGCCGATCATCTCGCGCTGCATGCGCTTGAGTTCCTTCCAGTGGTCGCCGGCGGCGAGCCGCGCCTGTTCGGGCCAGGTCTGCGGGTTCGCGAGCCGGAAGTTCGCGCCGCCTCGGTCGAGGATCTCGACGAGGTCTTCGACCGGCTGCACGGCGAGCTCTGCGAAGCTGCCGATGCCATTCGAATGCAGGAGGTCGGCGATCTTCGGACCGATCCCCTCCAGGACCGTGAGGTCGTCCATGTGGCGGATGTTGAACCCTGCGGCGCGCGCGGCCGTGACGTCGACGACGCGCACGTGCGCGGTGACCTCGACTGCCGAAAGTGATTCAGGCTGGCCGACGTCGGCAGGCTTCGGTGCGGCCGGCGCGAACGCATCGGCGAGGTCGTCGCGTCGCGGCCCCTGCGGCGAGGGACGCTTGCCCTTCAGGCGCTGCAGCAGCCAGTAAGCGACCCAGCCCGTGAGCACGCCGAGCAC
>DAIOWG010000198.1:0-5875 GCA_036758645.1 Dokdonella sp.
CCGGGTACTGCGTTACCCCGTTGTAGCGCAGCGATGGTGTTCGCGCCGGCGCAGGCGCGGCACCGGTCGATCGCGGGTGCGGGTGCGCGCATCGGCCCCGCTTCGTGATGCGCAGGGACGGCGGCAACGACGGAGGGAGGCCGGCATGCACGAGGCATCCGAGATGCGACTCCCGCGTCGGTTGCGCGGCGCGCTCCGGTTCGCCATGTCGCTCGCCGGATGGTTGCTGCTGCTCGTGCTCGCGGCGGGGGCTTCGCTGCATGGTCCGCTGCAACCCGAGCGCCGGCTGCGCCACACCGGCAGCGAGTTCGCGGTGATCGCGGGCGCGGGCGCCGGCATCGAGGGCGAACGCCTTCTCAACATAGCGGCGATCGGCAGCGGCCGCATGGGCGTGCAGTCGCTGACGTTCGAGCAACCGATCGATGCGCGCGCGTTCACGCTGCTGCGCTACCGCTGGCGGGCGTTCCCGCGCACGCTCGAACTGTCCTTCATGTTCCGGCGCATCGACGCGCCCGGCGACGTGCACACGATCACGCTGCCGCCGGCGGGCCGCTTCCCGGCTTATTTCGACCTCTCCGACGTGCCTGCGTGGGATGGCAGCATCAGCGAGATCGGGTTCGCGCAGTACCCGACCGCGCAGCTCGTGCCCGAGGACGTCGCCATCGACCCGTTCGCGTTGGCCGAAGTGGAACTGTGGACGCCGTCCTGGCGCGGCAGTCTCGGCGCGCTCGCGACCGACTGGCTCGCGTATCGCCCCTGGGCGCTGATGTCGATCAGCGCGCTGGGCCCCGACGCGCCCTGGCCGCACAAGCCATCCGCCGTGGTGGTGCTGGTGATCGGGCTCACGGGTACCGCGTTGCTCGTGCGCGCGCTGCCCGGGCGGCGCGTGCATGGGCTCGGCGCGCTGCTTTGCGTTGCGCTCGCGATCGCCTGGGTACTGCTCGACCTGCGCTGGCTGCGCGAATTCGAGCAGCGCCATGCACTCACGCGGCAGATACATGGCGGGCACAGCTGGGCCGAACGTGCATTGCTGGTGCCCGATCGGCCGCTCGCCGCGGCCGCGGATCGCGTACGCGCGCTGCACGCGAACGTCGCGGGCGCCCCGCGCCTGCTGGTCGCCGCGGACAATCCTTATTCGACGCTTCGCCTCGCCTACCACCTGCTGCCGCTGAACGCCGCGCCCGCGGCGGCGCTCGCGTCGCAGCGACGCGCCGCAGGCTTCGGCGCGCCGACCTGGCTCATCGCCTACGAAGCGTCCACCTGGACCCATGACGAGGCCACTGGCGTGCTCGCCGGTCCGGGCGTCGAGTTGCACGCGCAGTCGTTGTTCGATGACGGGGCGCTGCGCGTGTATGCGGTGGAAGGCAGCGCGCGATGAGCCTCGCCTACGCATGCGCATGGCTGGCGCCGGTGCTGCTCGGTTCCGCGACGATGGCCCTGCTCGCCGGCAAGCCGCGCGGCGCGGGCTGGCTCGCGCTGCTCGGTGGCGGATACGTGCTGGGCACGCTGCTGTGCGCGCTCGCGATCGGACTGCTCGGGGCGGTCGATGTCTCGATGATCCGCTCGCGGCTGCTGCCGGCGACGCTCGCGTGCGGCATCGTGCTCGCGGGCGTCGCGTTCGCGACCATACGCAGGCCGAAGGCGCCCCATCCGCCCTGCTCGCGGCTGCATCCTTCGGCCTGGGGCCTCGTCGTGCTGCTCGCCGCGCATGCGTGGTTGATCGCCGGGGAGGTGCTGCTGCGTCCGCCGTATCCGTGGGATGCATGGGCGATCTGGCTGCTGAAGCCGAAGGCCTGGATGCTGGACGGGCGCATCGGTCCATTCGTCGATTTCACGAGATGGCTCGGTGACTCCGGCGGCAGCCTGCGTACCGCCGATGCGTGGGCCTACCCCGAAGCGATCGCGCATCTGGCGGTCTGGTTCGCGGCCGCATGGGGCAGCTGGAACGCGATCGCGGTGAACGTCGCGTGGTTGGGGCTGTGGCTCGCGTTGCTGGCGGCCTGCCACGGCCACCTGCGCACGCTCGGACTCGACCGCACGCGCGCGCTGGTGGCGACCTACGCGCTCGGGTCGTTGCCGCTCATCGACGTGCACGTCGCACTCGCAGGCTACGCCGATCTCTGGGTGGCCGCGATGCTCGCGTTGGCCTGCCTCCACTGGCTGCACTGGCTCGAGGGCGGTCGCCGCGGCGATCTCGCGCTCGCGCTCGCGTTCGCCTGCCTGCTGCCGACGCTGAAATTCGAAGGCTGGGCCTGGCTGCTGATCCTCGTGGGTACGATCGTCTACGGCTGCATGCCGGCACGACTGCGCCGCGTGGCGCTCATGCTTTCGCCGTTCATCGGCGTCGGCGTGGCCGTCGCGAGCTTGCTGCGCTGGCCGCCGTTCGACTGGTTGTTCGGCCGCCTCGGTCTCGGGGTGGATGCGGCGACGCAGCTGGAGCATGCGCCCGCGGTGATCGCGGCCACCGCGAACGGCATGTTCGCGCAGTACAACTGGCATCTGTTCTGGTTCGCGGTCGCGCTCACCCTGGCCTTGCGCTGGCGGATCCTGTTGCAGTCGCCGACGCTGCGCCTGTTCGGCCTGTTCCTGCTGCTCGGCTGCGGCTTCCTGTTCATGCTGTTCGTGCTGACGCCGGCGGGGCGATGGGCCGAGAGCTACACGGTCGTCAACCGGCTCGGTCTGCAGGTGGTGCCGGCAATGCTCGCATTCAGCGCGCTGCTGTGGCGTCCCGGGGCGGATTGCGCTCCAATCGCGGGGCCGCCGCACACAGCGCGCGCGCCATCCCTGCAATAATCGCGTTCCCCTGGAACGATACGCGATGGCCGACGAACCTTCCTTCCCGCTGCATGCGCTCGCACGCCGCTGCCTGGATTGCACCGAGGTCGCGGGCAAGCTCGCGCTGACCGCGGAAGCTGCGCGCAGCTTCGCGGCAGGCGAACTCTCGGCCGACGTCGGCGAAGCGCCGCGCACGGCGGATGGCGGCCTGCAGCCGGGGCGCCCGCCGCGGCCCGCGCTGGTCCCGGCGCGCGCGCTCGCGCAACGCGGACTCGGTTCGCCCGAGGGGCGCGCAGCGCTGGTGCACGCGGTGGCACACATCGAGTTCAACGCGATCAACCTCGCATGGGACGCGGTCTGGCGCTTCCGCGGCATGCCTTCGGCGTTCTACGCCGACTGGGTCGGCGTGGCCGCCGACGAGGCGCGCCATTTCGCGATGCTGTCGGCGCGCCTCGCCGAGCTCGGGCATGCCTACGGAGACTTCGACGCGCACGACGGGCTCTGGGACATGGCCGTGCGCACGGCCGACGCCTGCCTCGCGCGCATGGCGCTGGTGCCGCGCGTGCTGGAGGCACGTGGCCTGGATGTGACGCCCGGCATGATCGCGCGCCTGCGCAGCGTCGGCGACGACGCCACCGCGCGCATCCTCGAGGTGATCCTCGCCGAGGAAGTCGCGCACGTCGCCGCCGGTTCGCGCTGGTTCGCGTGGTGTTGCGAGCAAGAAGGACTCGCGCCCGAACCGGAATTCCGCCGGCTGATCGACCTGCACATGCGTGGCAGCCTGCGCGGTCCGTTCAATCGCGATGCGCGTCTGCGCGCGGGATTCAGCGCGGCGGAACTGCGCAGCCTGGATGAACTCGCCGCATGAGGCGCGCCGCCTTCGTCGTCGCACTCGCGACGAGCTGGCTGGTGTTGCTGCTGTGGGCGGCAGGCGTCGACTGGCACGCGCCTCCGGCGCCGCAGGCCGAGCGCTCATTTCCGGGCAGCCGCTTCCGCGGCGCCTTCGGCCATGCCGAGGTGTCAGGCCAGCGACTGCGCGTGACGGCCGAGGGTTCCGATCATTCCGCATTGCAGGTCACGCTGCTGCCACAGCTCGATGCGCGCAGCTTCCCGATCCTGCGCTACCGCTTCGAGGACTTCCCGCGAACGCTCGAGCTCTCGCTCGCGTTCCGCACGGCCGAGAACCCCGACGACGTGCGCACGATTTCGCTGCCGTGGCCCGGCGACGGAACGATGACGTTCGACCTGTCGAGTGTCCCCGCGTGGACCGGCACGGTCATCGAACTCGGCTTCGCCGAATTCGCGACCGGGCAACTGGTGCCGCCCGAGCGCGGATTCGCGCCGTTCGTGCTCGACCGTGCGGATCTGTGGTCGCCGTCCTGGCGCGGTGATCTCGCGGCCCTCGCGACCGACTGGTTCGGCGCGTGGCCGTGGAGCCAGCGTTCGGTGCATGCGCTCGGCAGGGAAGGGCCCGCCGGCGGCGCACGGTCGCCGGTGCTCGTCGCGGCACTTGCTGCTGCGCTCGCGGCGGCGTGGTCGCTGCTGTTGCCGGGTCCCCGCGCCCGCCGAGCCCTCACGCTCCTGCTCGCAGGGGGTCTCCTGGCCTGGCTCGCACTGGACCTGCGCTGGCAGGTCGGCCTCGCGCACCGCCTGCTCGCGACGCGCGCGCTGTATGCGGGAGAGGACTGGCCCGAACGCGCGCAGCGCGTCGGCGACAGCGAGATCCTGCGGGCCGCGGAATCCGTGCGAGAGCTGCTGCGCGACGAGCCCGCGCAGCGTCGCATCCTCGTCTATGCCGACAGCGGCTATTCCCTGCTGCGCATGGTGTGGCACCTGCAGCCGCTCAATGTCGCGCCGTTCTGGCAAGCCGCCGAGTTCGGCCGCTCGCTGCCGGAAGGCACGCTCGTGGTGTTTCATGCGACCGATGCCTGGCATGCGAATCCCGCGATAAGCCGACTGCTCGAACAGGGCGACCGTCTGGCGCCCCCGGGCCGCCTGTTCGTCGATGGTTATGACGCGCCCGATGTCGTCGTCTACAGGTTTCGCCATGCGCGTTGAACTGGCGCTCGCATGGCTGCTGCCACTGCTCACGGGTGCTGCGGTGTGCGGCCTCGCGGCGCCTGCGCGGCACTGGCCCGGGCGCGTGGCCGCGCTGGCCGGCAGCGGCTGGCTGGCGGGGGTACTCCTCGCGGCGATCGCCGCGTCGATGCTGGCGCGCGCGGATACGCTCCACGCCGTGCAGACCGCGGCCCCGTGGATGGCCGCGCTCGCGGCCGTGGGTACGCTGTTGGCGGTGGCGAGAGGGTGGGGCGCGCGTCGCCGGCACCGCGATGGGCGCGGCGAGGTGGTCGCGACCCCACGTTGGCAGCACGCGTGCTGGTGGCTACTGTTGCTGCTGGTCGCACTCAGGCTCGCGATGCTCGCCGCCGAAGCCGCGCTGCGTCCGGTGTTCCCCTGGGATGCGTGGTCGGCGTGGGCGCTCAAGCCCAAGAGCTGGATCCTGCTCGGGGAAGCGCAACCGTACGTGTCGATGTTCGACTGGCTTGCCGATCCGTTCGCCGCGACGCGCACGACGGCGACATGGCACTACCCGGAGTTGCTCGCGTGGATCGAGGTCTGGTTCGCGAGTGGCGCGGGGGGCTGGAACGAGTCGCTCGTGAATCTTGCGTGGAGCGGCGCGCTCGCAGCGTTCGGCCTGGCCGCCTACGGATACTGGCGAGGCTTCGGTGTGCGCGCGCTGCCGGCGCTCGGATTGGTGGCCGCGCTCGCATCCTTGCCTTTGCTCGACGCGCACGTCGCGCTCGCGGGTTACGCCGACCTCTGGATCGCGGTCACGCTCGGCTGCGCACTGCTCGCATGGGCGCGCTGGCTGATCTGGCGCGAACGCGCGCAATGGCTGCTCGCGCTCGCGTTTGCGGCCTGCCTGCCGGCGATCAAGCTCGAGGGCGCGATCTGGCTCGCGCTGTTCGTCGCGGTCGTCGCATACGACATCATTCCCGCGCGCCGGCGCGCCTGGGCGATCGCCGGCGCGTGCGTCGTGTTGGCCGGCATCGTCGCGCTCGGTGTGTGCGAGCTCGCGCTCCCCCGCGGCGGCTGGATG
>DAIOWG010000199.1:0-5809 GCA_036758645.1 Dokdonella sp.
ATATCGGGATCTACGCGTATCGCGCCGGATTCATGCGTCGATTCGCGGCGCTGCCGACGACACCGCTGGAGCGGATCGAAGCGCTCGAGCAGCTGCGTGCACTCGAGCACGGGCACGCGATCGCGGTGCGCCTCGCGCCCGAGGCATTCCCCGCAGGCGTGGACACCGCGGCCGACCTCGCGCGCGTCGAACGCGAACTCGCGATGCAAGCCGCGCGCGCAGCGAGCTAGCGCCCGCGATCGATGCCGGGTGACGCACGCTTGCGTCTGCGCTGCGATAGCGAATCCTGAACGGTTTCCGTGCGCTTTGTTGACATTGTCGTGCATGCTTCCCCCCTAGAATCCTCTCACCTCCTTTCACGATCATCATCAGGCAGCGCGGCCGGGAGGTTTGCCGCGCCGCGTGACGCAAGGTTGCGACGCGCCGAGCCTCCGCTTCGAGATCGGACTCTCCCGGCGGGCAGTTGATGGGCCCCTTGCACCGCTGCGTTCCCCGCACGGACACCGTACGCCCGCAGCCCTGCTGCGGGCAGGAGATGGCTGCCTTGAGAAAGATGTTGCTGTTGCTGCTCTGCGCCGCCGGCGCAGCCCACGCCGAAACCAATGCGGTGTTCATCGACGATTTCGAGACGACGGGCGCGTGCCCGCCCGGACGGATTCGCTCCACGGTCATGGCGTGGCGCTATGACGGTGTCGGTCGCACCGCGACCGACGTCACGCGCGGCGAGAATATCTGGAGTAGGTCACAGGCCGGCATGCCGACCGTGCCGTTGCCCTGGCTGAACTACTTCGCGATCTTCTGGAGCCTGCCGCGCAACGGCTACGTCGCCGCGGAGTTCACCGTGCCGACCGACCTGCAGGACGCGTCGGGCATGTTCACTCACGGCGAGACGCTGCCCGGCCCGGAGACCGACATGGCGATCAGCACGCGCTGCGGCGACTTCAACCCGCCGGAAGCATTCTGCCTGCGAGCGGACACGCGCACGGGTCAGCGCATGGGGACCTGGCGTATTGGCGCGGCGGGCCCGATCGCGGCCTGCGAATTCACGGCAGGCCGCACCTACTACATCAACATCCGCTTCAGCGATCCGGCCGCGCAGAGCTTCTACTGCAACGGCTCGACCTGCCAGACCACGGTGCAGCACAACCGCTCGCTCAACTGAGGCACCGCCACGGACGCCCATTCTGCTAGGCTCGGTGCGCGCGCACCGCGCCTTCGGATGGGGAATCCAGGGCTTGGAAGGCCAACGCAAACCGGCGATCCTGTTCGTCTGCATGGGCAACATCTGCCGCTCGCCGACGGTGGAAGCGGTTGCGCGCGCGGAGTTCGCGCGCAGCGGGCTCGATGCCGTCGTCGCATCGGCGGGAACCGAGGACTACCACGTCGGGCAGGGTGCCGATCGTCGCGCGATCGCGTTCGCGAAAGCGCACGGCTACGAACTCGCCGCGCACCGAGCGCGCCAGGTGCAGCGCACGGATTTCGATACCTACGATCTGGTGCTCGCGATGGATCGGCGCAACCTCGAGGACCTCGAACGCTTCGTGCCCGCGCGTGCCTCGCGCGTGCCGCTGCTGTTCCTCGGCGACGCGGAAGTGCCCGATCCCTACTACGGCGGCGACGCTGAGTTCCTGCGCGTGATCGAACTTGCGCGCATGGGCGTCGCCGCGCTCGCGACGCGGCTGCGCGCAACGTGACCGGAGCAACGATGATGCAGACGCCGCGCAAGCCCGCGCCCGAGCTTCCGATCGATCTCGCCTGGGTCAATACCGATGCGCCTCCGCGCATTTCGGCTCTTCGCGGTCGGGTGGTGCTGCTCTGGTTCTGGAGCGGCGATTCCATCCATTGCTGGAACCTGGTGCCGATGTTGCGCCAGCTCGAGGATCGCTACCACGACGGCCTCGCGGTGATCGGCATCCATTGTCCGAAATACCCGCACCATCGCCATGCGAGTGCGGTGCTGCGCGCGGTCAACCGGCTCGGTGTGCGCCACGCGGTTGCGAGCGACGACGATTTCCGGGTCTGGCAGGACTACGCGGTCGAGGCATGGCCGACGCTCGTGCTGATCGACGTCGAAGGCCGCCTCGCGGCGGCCTATGCCGGCGAAGGCGCGAGGGCGCAGCTCGACGCGCGCATCGCGGAACTGCTCGACGAAGCGGCGATGAAGGACCTGCGCGTGTTCGAGCCGACGCCGCCGGCGCAGCGACGCGAGCCGCGCGGCACGCTGCTGTTTCCGGGCAAGGTGCTGCCGGAGCGGGACCTGCTCTACATCGCCGACAGTGGCCACCACCGCGTGCTCGAATGCCAGCATGACGGACGCGTGCTGCGGCAGTTCGGCAGCGGTGACCCCGGTCACGTCGATGGGGTGTCGGCGCAGGCGTGCTTCGAGGATCCGCGCGGACTCGCGCGGCACAATGGCTCGCTCTACGTCGCCGACCGCGGCAACCACAGCGTGCGGCGCATCGACCTCGCCGACGGCAGCGTCGAAACCGTGCTCGGCACCGGCCGTGCGGGGCGCTCGCGCCCGGACGGCGCGGACGCGCGCGCGACCGCGCTGAACTCCCCGGTCGACGTCCTCGCCGTCGGCGACGACCTGTTCGTGTCGGTCGCCGGCCAGCAGCAGGTGTGGCGACTCGACCTGCCGACGGGCAGGGTGTGGGTGCTCGCGGGGAGCGGCGAACAGGGATTGGTCGACGGGATCGGAGTCGCGGCGACGTTCGGCGCGCCCGGTGGCCTGGCGCTCGCGGGCCGCCAGCTGATCGTCGCCGACGCACAAGCCAATGCGTTGCGCGCCGTCTCGATCGACGACGGGCGGGTCGAAACGCTCGCAGGTGCAGGCCTGTATGAATTCGGCGATGTCTGCGGGCAGCGCGGCGACGTGCGCTTCCAGCATCCGCTCGCGGTCGCGGTCGACCCGCGCGGCGTGATCCACGTCGCCGACAGCTACAACGGCGCGATCAAGATGATGAACCGGCGCACCGGCGAAACTCGGCCGCTGCGCATGCCGTACCGGCTCGAGGAGCCGCAAGGACTCGGCCTCTGCGACGGACAACTGTGGATCGCGAACACGAACCTGCACGAGATCGCATGCATCGAGCTCGCGGCCGGCCGCCTGCGACGTGTCGCGATCGGCGATACCTGAGCGCGAAGGCGCGCGCGGGTCGCCAGTCCCGTACCATGCGCGCATGCAAGAAGCCCCGCTGCCGTTCGACGGCAAGCTGTTCGTCCAGACCCTGACCGGCGCGCCCGGCGTGTACCGCATGTTCGGCGCGCGCGACGAGCTGCTTTACGTCGGCAAGGCGCGCAACCTCAGGAAGCGCGTCGGCAGCTATTTCCTGAAGCCGAAGATGGACCCGCGCATCGGCGCGATGGTCAGCCAGATCGCGCGCATGGAAACCACCGTCACGCGCACCGAGGCCGAGGCGCTGCTGCTCGAGGCGCAGCTGATCAAGACGCTCAAGCCGCGCTACAACATCCTGCTGCGCGACGACAAGAGCTACCCCTACATCCACCTGACCGGTGCGCCGCGCGGCCCCGTCGCGGTGGCCCCCGACGCGGACCCGCCTCGTCCGGAAGCCTACCCGCGGCTCGCGTTCCATCGCGGCGCGCGCGGCGGCGGCGGGCGTTATTTCGGCCCGTTCCCGAGCGCCGGCGCGGTGCGCGAGAGCCTCGACCTGATCCAGAAGCTGTTTCGCATCCGCAACTGCGAGGACGGCTACTTCCGCAACCGTTCGCGACCGTGCCTGCAGTACCAGATCAGGCGCTGCACCGCGCCCTGCGTCGGCCTCGTCGGCGTCGAGGACTACGCCGAGAACGTGCGGCACGCTGAAATGTTCCTCGACGGGCGCGGCGGGCTCGTGATGGACGAACTCGTCGCCGCGATGGAAGACGCGAGCGCGCGCCTCGCTTTCGAGCAGGCCGCGCGGATCCGCGACCAGATCGGTGCGGTCAAGCGCGTGCAGGCGCATCACTACGTGCAGGGCGCGAGCGCCGACATGGACGTGATCGCATGCACGATCAGCGGCGGCGTCGCCTGCGTCAGCGTGCTGTTCTTCCGCAATGGCGTCAGCCTCGGCTCGCGTGACTTCTTCCCGCGCCTGGCAGGTGTCGTGGACGAGCCCGCGGTGCTCGCGTCGTTCATCGCGCAGTACTACCTCGAGCGCCCGGTGCCGTCGGAACTGGTGACGAGCCCGGCGCCGGAGGATTGCGCGGCCCTCGCCGAAGCCCTTTCGGTGCGCGCCGGGCGCGAGGTCGCGATCAAGACCCGCGTGCGCGCCGAGCGCGCGCGTTTCCTCGACCTCGCGCGGCGCAATGCCGATGCGGCGCTGGCCGCGCGCCTCGCGAGCCGCCAGAACCTGTTGCTGCGCTTCGAGGCATTGCGCGACCTGCTCGGTCTCGACGAAACCCCGCAACGCATCGAGTGCTTCGACATCAGCCACACGATGGGCGAGGCGACGGTCGCGTCCTGCGTCGTGTTCGGGCCCGAGGGGCCGGAAAAGTCGCAGTACCGCCGCTTCAACATCACCGGCATCACGCCCGGGGACGACTACGCGGCGATGCGCCAGGCACTCGAACGCCGCTTCAAGCGCGCGCAGGCCGAGATCGCCGCGCTGCCGGCCGCGCAGGGCGAAGGCGCCGCAGCCGCGATGAAGTGGGGCCACTTGCCCGACCTGCTGCTCATCGATGGCGGCAAGGCGCAGCTGCAACAGGCGGTGGACGTGCTCAACGAACTCGGCATCGAGGGCGTTCCGATCGTCGGTGTCGCCAAGGGCGAAGCGCGCCGCGCCGGCGACGAGACCTTGATCGTGGCCGGCAGCGGCCGCACCCTGTTTCCCGGTCCGGCCTCGCCGGCCTCGCACCTGGTGCAGGCGGTGCGCGACGAGGCGCACCGGTTCGCGATCACCGGGCATCGCGGTCGTCGCGAGAAGGCACGCGAGGCGAGTACGCTCGAGGAGATCGCGGGCGTCGGTGCGCGGCGGCGATCGGCGCTGCTCAGGCACTTCGGCGGCCTCGGCGGCCTGTCCAAGGCCGGCATCGAGGAACTCATGCAGGTGAAAGGGATCAGCAGGGAACTGGCCGAACGGATCTACGCGACCTTCCACGGATGAAGCGACGAATGCCTCGATGAACATCACGATACCGACCGCATTGACCCTGTTCCGCATCGCGCTGCTGCCGGTGATGGTGGTCGTGTTCTATGCGCCGTTCCGCGGCGCCAACATCGCGGCCGCCGGCATCTTCATCGCCGCGGCCGTGACCGACTGGCTCGACGGCTGGGTCGCCCGGCGCTGGAACATGAGTTCGGCGTTCGGCGCGTTCCTCGACCCGGTCGCGGACAAGCTGATGGTCGCGGTGACGTTGTTCCTGCTGGTGCAGAGCAATCCGACCCCGCTGCTCGCGGTGACCAGCGCGGTGATCGTCGGACGCGAGATCAGCATTTCGGCGCTGCGCGAATGGATGGCCGAGATCGGCCAGCGCGCCACCGTGCGCGTCGCGACGCTCGGCAAGATCAAGACCGCGATGCAGATCTTCGCGATCGTCGTGCTGCTGCACCAGCACGACCTGGAGGAGTTGCGGTTCTACCGCGTCGGCGAAGCCCTGCTCGTGGTCGCGGCGGGCCTCACGATCTGGTCGGGCCTGTTGTACGTGCGGGCGGCCTGGCCGATCCTGCGCCAGCAGCGCTGAAGGCGTCGCGCGCGTGGCCGGCGTGCGCGGGAGGGTTGACACCCGCGCGCCAACACGTAATATGCGCGTCCCACGCGGGAATAGCTCAGTTGGTAGAGCACGACCTTGCCAAGGTCGGGGTCGCGAG
>DAIOWG010000200.1:0-5794 GCA_036758645.1 Dokdonella sp.
GTACCCAGCGAGGCGTCGATTCGATCGTGCACGGCAAGTTCACGCTCGGCGCCGATGCGTCAGCCGCAGCCGGGCCGGTCGGGCGCTCCGCGCAGGCGTCGACCGATGCGCAGCTCAAGGCCGAGATCTTCTCCTACTCGCGCGCACGCGGGTTGTTCGCGGGCGCTGCGCTCGACGGAACCGCGCTGCGCATCGACCACGATGCGAACGAGGCCACCTACGGCAGCGGGGTGACCGCACGCAGGATCTTCGATGGCGGTGTCGCCGAGGTGCCGTCGGCGATCGTCGACTTCCGCGACCTGCTCGAGGAGTACACTACGCCGCAAGGATGAGGCGCGGTCGCGGCGGCCATCCGGACGACCGGCACTGTTGCCGCCGCCCGCGCGCGGCACAATGGCGGACCCGCATCGCAGCTTTCGAGGACCCCCTGTCATGGGCAGTTTCAGCATCTGGCACTGGCTCGTCGTGCTGGCCATCGTCGCGCTCGTGTTCGGCACCAAGCGCCTGCGCAACATCGGCGAGGACGTCGGCGCCGCGATCAAGAGCTTCCGCAAGGGCATGAACGAAGGCGACGACAAGGATCCGGCGCAGCTCAAGGCCGATCCGCCGCCGGCACCGCCCGAGGCCGAACGCGCCAAGTCCGGGCACGCCGAGTCCTGATCCATCCGCGCGGCGCCGCGCGCCGCATCGCCCGGAATCGCCATGTTCGACGTCGGATTCAGCGAAATCGCGCTGATCGCGGTGGTCGCGTTGCTCGTGCTCGGCCCCGAACGGCTGCCGCGCGCCGCACGCACCGTCGGCGCGTTGCTGCGTCGCCTGCGCTCGGGCTGGCAAGGCGTGCGCAGCGAGATCGAACGCGAACTCGCGGCCGAGGACCTCAAGCGCACGATCCACGACACGCGCCGCGCGGCGGACCTGCGCGCGGACGTCGCGGCCGCCGCGGCCGACATCGAGAGCGCGGCGCAGCCGACGCCGCCTTCGTCGGCACCACCAGCGGACGACCATGGCCGCGCCTGATCCTGCCGATGGCGAGGAGATGTCGTTCGTCTCGCACCTCGTCGAGTTGCGTTCGCGCCTGCTGAAGTCGGTCGCGACCGTGCTGGTCGTGCTGGTGGGCCTGGTGCCGTTCGCGAACAAGCTGTACGGCCTGCTCGCCAAACCGCTGGTCGGCCACCTCCCGAGCGGCGGCACGATGATCGCGACCGAGGTCGCCTCGCCATTCCTGACCCCGCTCAAGCTCGCGTTCTTCGTCGCGCTGTTCGCCTCGATGCCGGTGATCCTCTATCAGCTCTGGGCGTTCGTCGCGCCGGGCCTGTACCGGCACGAGAAGCGGCTCGCGACGCCGATCCTCGTGTCCTCGGTGCTGCTGTTCTACGTCGGCTGCGCGTTTGCCTATTTCTTCGTGCTGCCCGCGGTGTTCGCGTTCATGACCGCGATCGCGCCCGAGGGCGTGTCGGTGATGCCGGATATCGGCAAGTACCTCGATTTCGTGCTCGTGCTGTTCCTCTCGTTCGGACTCTGCTTCGAAGTGCCGGTGGTGCTCGTGATCCTGGTCGCGCTGGGTGTCACCACGCCCGCGCGCCTGGCCGAGGGGCGCCGCTACGCGATCGTCGGTGCGTTCGTGATCGCGGCGGTACTGACGCCCCCGGACATCCTCTCGCAGATGATGCTCGCGGTGCCGATGTGCCTGCTGTACGAGGTCGGCATCATCGGGGCGCGCAGCGTCATGCGTCGCGCCGACGGCCCGCACGCGCCCGCGCCGGATGGCTGAACGCCTCCCGTACGCCGACGAAGGGATTCACAAATCGTGACAGCGGACGCCCTGCCCGCTGCGCTGCGCATGGTTACACTTCTGCAAGAGGCGCAATTTGCCTCCATCGCGCGGCCGGTTCGGCACTCCGCTGCTGCACCCGTGACGGGGCGGCGCAGTGGACGTGCAGGACGTCCGCGACAGCGCGCGCGCGGAACGCGATTCCGCCGCGCATCGTGCAGCCACCAGTGGAAGAGAAAATGAAGAAGACCACGACCGCGAACGAGGACGCGCGCGACGCGAGCCTGCGCGTGTCCAAGCGCGTGCGCGACAGCCTCAAGGCCGCCGCTGCGGTGATGGGGCGTCCGCTCTACGACGTCACCAACGAAGCGATCAGCCAGTACCTGTCGGGCCTGCGCCTCGGCGATCCGCTCGCCGCGATCCGGCGCGCGGGCCGCACGCGGCGCTGAGGCGCGTCGGCGCGACCCAGGGCAGCGTCCGCGCCGCAGATCATGCGCGCCGCGCCGCGCGCGCCAATCCCCTGAAACGCCGCAACAGGCGCCGCGCATGCGGTGCCGGTGCTTCGCCGCGCGACTCGCAACACGCGCCGACGCAGTTGCTGCGCAGCGGCAGCCGGTTGTACGCGCGCATCGCATCGAGGCTGAATTCCGGATGGAACTGCAGTCCCCAGGCATGCGGCGCGTAGCGCACCGCGTGATGCGGATCGTGCGCGGATCGCGCAAGCGCGGTCGCGCCCGGCGGCAATTCGAGCACGCTCTGCGAATGGGTCGCGTGCGCGAGGAAGCGCCGTGGCGCCGCGCCGAGCAGGTGGTCGTCATCGGCTTCGTCGGTGCGCTCGATGCATACCGTGCCGACCTCGCGCCCGCCGGGGTGGTAGTCGACGCGCCCGCCGAGCGCATGCGCGAGCAGCTGGTGGCCGTAGCAGACGCCGAGCACAGGCAGGCCCGCGTCGACCGCCGCGCGCAGCCAGGCCGCGGTCTGCTCGCTCCAGCGTTCGCGCTCGCTCACCATCGCGGGCGAGCCGGTCACGATCGCGCCTGCGTGCCGCCCGGGATCGGGCAGCTCGGCGCCTGCATGCGCGTGCACGATGTCGACTTCGTCGCGACGCAGGCCGAGGCCGCGCCGGAACCAGTCGGGGAAGTCGCCGTGGCGCGGGCGCAGCTGCGGCAAGGTATGGCCGGTCTGCACGATCAGGAAGCGCGACGCACGCGGGTCTTGCAAGACATGGTCTCCGGGTGAACGCGCGCGTCAGTCGATCGGCGGCAGCACGTTCGCGACTTCGGCGATCGTGGTGACGCCGCGCGCAACCTGCGCCGCGGCCGACGCGCGCAGTGGCTGCAGCCCTTCGGCGTAGGCGGTCTCGGCGAGCTTCGCGAGGTTCATGTCGGGCTGGATCAGCGCGCGGATCGCGGGCGAGATGCGCAGCATTTCATAGATGCCGGTGCGTCCGAGGAAACCGGTCTTGCGACATTCGAGGCAGCCTTTCGGACCGAACGTCCTCGCCGGCGGCGGCAACGGCCAGCGATGCGTGAGCGCGGCCCACGCCTGCACGTCGAGCGGCACCTCCACCTTGCAGTGCGGGCACAGCGTGCGCACGAGGCGCTGCGCGACGACCCCGGTCAGCGTGGACTGGATCAGGTAGTTCGGCACGCCGAGGTCGAGCAGGCGCGTCAACGCGCTCGGCGCGTCGTTGGTGTGCAGCGTGGAAAGCACGAGGTGTCCGGTCAGCGAGGCCTGCACCGCCATCTGCGCGGTCTCGAGGTCGCGGATCTCGCCGACCATGATGATGTCCGGGTCCTGCCGCATCAGCGTGCGCACGCCGGCCGCGAAATCGAGGTCGATCGCGTTGTGCACCTGCATCTGGTTGAACTCGGGACTCACCATCTCGATCGGGTCTTCGACCGTGCAGACGTTGAGGTCCGGTGTCGCGAGCACCTTGAGCGTCGAGTACAGCGTGGTCGTCTTGCCCGAACCGGTCGGGCCGGTGACGAGCACGATGCCGTGAGGGCGGTCGACGAACTCGCGCCAGGTCTTCTCCTCCGATGGCGAGAACCCGAGCTGGCGGAATTCCTTGACCACGATGTCCGGGTCGAAGATGCGCATCACGATCTTCTCGCCGAATGCGGTCGGCATCGACGACAGGCGCAGTTCCACTTCGCGTCCGCCCTGCGAGCGCGTCTTGATGCGGCCGTCCTGCGGGCGGCGCTTCTCGGCGACGTCCATGCGCCCGAGGATCTTGATGCGCGAGGTGACCGCGGTCATCACCGGCGTCGGCAGCTCGAACACCTTGTGCATCACGCCGTCGATGCGGAAACGGATCGGGCTGGTGTCGCGGCGCGGCTCGAGGTGGATGTCGGACGCGCGCTGCTCGAACGCGTACTGCAGCAGCCAGTCGACGATGTGCACGACGTGGCGGTCGTCCACGCCGACGTCGCCGGTCCTGCCGAGCTCGACCAGCTGCTCGAAGTTGAGGATCGCGCGGCCGTCGTGCAGGTCGGACTTCGCGTCCTTCGCGCGCTGGATCGAGCGCTGCACGCTCCACCACTCGGCGAGGTAACGGCCGACGTCGACCGGACTCGCGACCACGCGCTGGATGTCGCGGCGCAGGATGTGGCCGAGATCGGCGACCCAGCGCGTGTCGAACGGCTCGGGCGTCGCGAACACGACCTGCATCTCGGTCACCGCGACCGGCAGGATGCGGTAGCGCGTGGCATAGGCGTGGCTGACCACCTGCGTGACCGCGGCCACGTCGATCTTCATCGGGTCGATCTTGAGGTAGGGCAGGTTCGCACGCTGCGCGAGCCATTGCGTCAGCACTTCGAGGCTCAGCGGCTTGTCCGGATGGCGCTGGTCCGGGAGCTTCAGGTTTGCGACCAGCACCAGCGGGTGCAGCTCGGTGCGCCCGCGCGCGGTGCGCACGTCGGCACGCACGCGTTTCGCGTCGGCGTCGGTGATCACGCCGTCGGCGACCAGCGCGACCAGCGTTTCGTCGAAGTCGAGCCGCTGGTGCAGGCCGAGCGCGGGTGCCGCCGCGGGCTTGCCGCCGCTCGCTTGCGGGGTCACGCTGGCCATGGGATCGGGTCCGCCGTCGGCATCGTCGTTATACTAGCGCGCTTTTCATGCGCGACTTTGTGAGCCAGGCACCATGCCAGGACCGACCTTCCAGGACCTCATCCAGATCCTCAACCGCTACTGGGCCGGGCAGGGCTGCGTATTGCTGCAGCCACTCGACACCGAAGTCGGCGCCGGCACCTTCCATCCCGCGACGTTCCTGCGCGCGATCGGCCCCGAGCCATGGGCGGCCGCCTACGTGCAGCCGTCGCGCCGACCGACCGATGGCCGCTACGGCGAAAACCCCAATCGACTGCAGCACTACTACCAGTACCAGGTGGTGCTGAAGCCCAATCCCGACGACATCCTCGACCTCTACATCGGTTCGCTCGCGGCGCTCGGCGTGGATCCGCTCGTGCACGACCTGCGCTTCGTCGAGGACAACTGGGAATCGCCGACGCTCGGCGCCTGGGGCCTCGGCTGGGAGGTATGGCTGAACGGCATGGAAGTCACGCAATTCACCTATTTCCAGCAGGCCGGCGGGCTCGAGTGCCGTCCGGTCACCGGCGAGATCACCTACGGCCTCGAGCGCCTCGCGATGTACCTGCAGGACGTCGACAACGTCTACGACCTGGTCTGGACGGTCGCGCCGCACGGCGTGGTCACCTACGGCGACGTGTTTCACCAGAACGAGGTGGAACAGAGCACCTACAACTTCGAGCACGCGAACGTCGCGAAGTTGCTGGAATGGTTCGACACCTGCGAAGCGGAGGCCGCGCGCCTGGTCGAAGCGGGCCTGCCACTGCCCGCGTACGAGCAGGTGATGAAGGCGAGCCATACGTTCAACCTGCTCGACGCGCGCCGCGCGATCAGCGTGACCGAACGCCAGCGCTACATCCTGCGCGTGCGCACGCTCTCGCGCAGCGTCGCCGCCGCGTACCACGCGCAGCGCGAGAAGCTCGGCTTCCCGGG
>DAIOWG010000201.1:0-5717 GCA_036758645.1 Dokdonella sp.
GCTCGACCTGCGCCGGCGCCTCGCGCTGTTCGTGCAGGTGTGCCGCGCGGTCGAAGCCGCGCACCGCGCGCTGATCGTGCATCGCGACCTCAAGCCCTCCAACGTGCTGGTCACCCACGAGGGCAACGTCAAGCTGCTCGACTTCGGCATCGCCAAGCTGCTCGAGCCCGATGCCGATGCGCACGCCACGCATACGCTGCAACGCGCGATGACGCCGGCCTACGCCGCGCCCGAGCAGTTCCACGACGGCCCGATCACGACCGCCACCGACGTCTACGCGCTCGGGGTGCTGCTGTCCGAACTCATGACCGGCCGACGCCGCGGCCACGGCGATACGCGCACGCCGTCCTCCCAGGTCGACCCCGACACCGGGCCCGGCGTGCTGCCCGCGCCGCCCGCGAAAACGCGTCGGCAGCTGCGCGGCGACCTCGACAACATCGTGCTGAAGGCGACCGCGGAGGAGCCCGAGCGTCGCTACGCGTCGGCCGGCGCGTTCGCCGAGGACATCCTGCGCCACCTCGACGCACGTCCGGTGCACGCGCATCCGCCGTCGGCCTGGTACCGCACGCGCAAGTTCGTCGCGCGCCACCAGGGCGGCGTCGTCACCACCGCCGCGTTCGTGCTCGCGGTGTTCGCCGCGCTCGGCGTCGCACTGTGGCAGGCCGGCGTCGCACGCGAACAGGCGCGCCTTGCGCGCGCCCATGCGCAACGCGCCGAGGTCGTGCGCGACCTGCTGGTCGACCTGTTCGATGCGCAGATCCCGGCGCGCCCGCGCGGCGAGATGCCGGGCACCGCCGAGCTGCTCGAACTCGGCACCGAGCGGGCACTCAACGACCTGGCCGCAACCCCCGCCGTGCAGGGCGAACTGCTGGTCGCGCTCGGGCGCGTCTACGATCATCTCTCGCTGCCCGACCAGGGCGAACGCGTGCTCGACGCGGCCGTGGCGGCCGCGCGCCGCGTCGATCCGCTGGATCGCGCCCTGCTCGCCGCGGCGCTCAGCGAGCGCGGCGAACTCGACGTCTCGCGCAACCGCTATCCCGAAGCGCTCGCATTCCTCGAGCAGGCGATCACGTTGCAGCGCGAAGTCGTCCCGGACAGCCTCGCGCTCGCGCTGAGCCTGGACCGGCAGTCACACGCGCGCAGCCAGATCGGCGAGCACACGGCGGCGATCGCCGGTTACCGCGAAGCGCTCGCGCTCCGCGAACGCCTGCTGCCGGCCGACGACGCCGAGATCCTCAATAGCTACGACTCACTGACGAATGCGCACCTGCGCGCGGGCCGGGCGCGCGAGGCGCTGCCCTTGTCGCAGCGCGCGGTCGCCGGTGCGCGCGCGAAGTTCGGCGAGAACCATGTGAAGACCGCGCACTACCTCAAGAACCTGGCGACCACGCAGGGCGCGTTGCGCAACTTCGCCGAGGCCGCGCGGCTCACCGCCGAGGCCGTCGCGATCGAACGCACGCTGTATCCGGCACGCAGCCCGGACCTCGTCAACGGCCTCAACAACCTCGGCGTGATGAACCTCACGCTCGGTCGCCTCGCAACGGCCCGCGAGGTGCTCGCGGAAGGACGCGACATCAACCAGCACGCCGGACGCGACGTGTCGATCGGTCAGTCGTTCGTGCTCGGCAACCTCGCGCGCGCCGAACAGGCGCTGGGCGACCCCGTGCAGGCCGCCGTGCTGCTCGAGCGCGCGATCGCGATCGCGATCGAGGTGGTCGGCGCGGCGCATGCGCGCACGCGATCGCTCATCGTGCAACGCGACGACCTCGCGCTGGATGCGCCCGACGCCGACGCGGCCGCGATCGAGGCACGCATGCGCGAGGTGCTCGCGCATGCAGACGAACTCGGCCAGTTCCGCGCGCGCACCGAAGTCGAGGCGCGTCGAGCGCTGGGTCGGGCGCTCGCGGCACTGGGGCGCGACGACGAAGCCGAAGTCGAACTTTCCGCTGCGGTCGCGCTGCTGCCCGCGACCCAGGTCGACCCGTTGCTGTTGCCGACCGTCGTCGCACTCGCGCAGTGGCAGCGCGCACACGCGCGAGAGGCCGATGCGGAAGCGCTGCTGCGCACCTGGATTCGGCGCTCCGGCACCGAATGGCCCGTGACGCACCCCGCGATCGCGAGCCTCGACCTCGAACTCGCCGAGCTGCTGCACGCGCGCGGTTCTCCGGAAGCCGGCGAGTTCATCGCCGCCGCGAGCGCGGGCTTTTCGCACCTTCCCGCCACGCATCCTTCGCAGCGACGCCTGGCCGCGATCGCGACTACCCGATAGCGGCCGTTCACACACCCGCCCGCCCTGCTTCTCGCGCAAGCGGGCCATGGAGACGCAACTGCGGGAGAAGGCGCAGCAGAAGATGCGGCGCAAGCAGCCGCCTCTGCTTCCCCCGTTCGCGGGGGAAGATGCCGCGAAGCGGCAGGAGGGGGCCGCTCTTGACCTTGAACGGCTGGTACGCGCGAAAGTGAAAAGCCTCAGGCTGCGCGCTTGTGTCCAGCCTCCGCGAGGATCGCCTGCGCGACCCACTCGCCGCTTTCCAGGCCGCCTTCCATGAAGCCCTGGTTGTCGAATGCGCAATGCTCGCCCGCGAAATGCAGGTTGCCCACGCGCTCGCCCGTGGCACCACGCAGCGTCGTCCACTGCCCCGGGCGGAAGCAGGCGTAACTGCCGAGCGACCACGGGTGGCTCGGCCAGTGGAAGCGCGCTTCACGCATGCCGACGCGCGCGGCGCCGATCCCCGGGAAGATCGCCTCGAGCTGGCGCACGGCGTCGTCGGCCTGCTGCCTGGGCGTACCGTCGCCGATCGCGACGCCGTGGCGGCCACCACAGAAGTTGGTCAGGATGCCCGCCGCACCGGGCTGCATGCGGCTGGTTTCCCAGGTCGTCTGCAGCGGCAGGTCGCTGTAGCTCGCGCCGCCGCTCGCGTGGCGCGTGTGCCAGACGCGCTCGTCGAAACCGATCATGAGCTTGGCATTGGTCCCGTAGCCGAGTTCGGCGATCGCGCGGCGCTTCGCGCGCGGCAGGTCGACGTCGAGGCGCACCTGGCGAAGCGTCGTGAAAGGAAGCGCGAGCACCACGCGCGCCGCGCGCACCTCGAACGCGCCGGCGCCGCGCTTGAACGAGAGCACGTAGCGGCCGTCTGCGTCCTCACGCAATGCTTCGAGCACTGCGCCGACCTCGATCGCATCGTCGAGCTTCGCGCCGAGCCCCTGCACGACGCGGTCGTTGCCCCCGCGCACGTGGAAACGCTCGTCGCTCTCGCCGAAGATCCGGAACGCCTCCGTGCCCGGGTCGATGAAGGTCAGGAAATTCAGCGCCGACTGTTCATCGCACTCGAGGCCCATCTCGGTCGTGTAGGCGACTTCGACGAGCTCGCGCAACCAGCCCGATGCACCCTGGCGGTCGAGCCACTGCGTCATCGATTCGCGGTCGAGCGCTTCGGCGCCGCCGGGCGCGTCGTAGGTGATCTGCTGGTCCGGCAACGTGGCCGCATCGCGCGCGATCGCATCGGCGAGCGGCGCGAACGCCCGCAGGATCTCCTGTTCCGAGTGGCGGCGACCGCCATGGAACCAGATGTCGCCGAAGCCCGCGGTCGCGTCCTGCGCGAGGTCGTCGAGTTCGAGCCCGAGTTCGGCCGCGAGCGTGCGCATGCGCGCGTGTCCCGAATCGATGAGTTCGCCGCCGAGTTCGCACACCTGTCCGTCCGCGAAGTGGCCGCGCAGGGAGAGCATGCGGCCACCGATGCGCGATTGCGCCTCGTACACGCGCACGCCGATGCCGGCTCCGCGCAACCGGTGCGCGCAGGCGAGCCCCGCGATGCCGGCACCGACGATCACGACGTCGTCGCCCGGGGGCGTCGCGCGCGGCAGCGGCACGCGCGCGCATGCCGCGAGCGTGAGCAGGCCGGCCGCGCCCGCGGCCTGCCGCACGAAGCGGCGTCGACCCGCGTCGATGCGGTGCTGGCGCTCGCGCGCGATCCATTCGTCGAGCGGCTCGCCGGTGCGTTGCGCGATCGCCGCGAGCGCGGCGGCGCGACGCAGCAGGTCCACGAGTGCGGTGCGTGCCATGGCCGTCCCCTCCCCGGGGTGTCGTGTGGGCAGCCTAGCGCGAAGGCGGCGACGCCGCCACGGTGATGCACAGCGGCCGCCGCTTGGCCCCTGCGGCTGCCGCATCTCGTGATCCGATCGAAATGAACAACCTGCGAAGGACTCCAGCGATGACCCTGCAACCACCTCGCGGCCGCGAGCGCTCGCTCACGGCGACCGCCTGCGCCGCAGCGCTTGCTGCCTGCCTTGCGGGCGCGCCGGCGGCTGCCGACACCGTGCTCGTCTCGGTCGCGCTCGATCCGGCCGACGGCGGCAACGACCATGTGCTGCCGACGCCCGCGCTGTCCGCAGACGGACGCTACGTCGCATTCACGTCGTGGGCGTCCAACCTCACCGACGCGACGCCGAATCCGAACGACGACCAACCCGACGTGTACCTGCGCGACCTGCTGCTCGGCAGCACCGTGCGCATCAGCGACCCGGCCGACGGTGGCGACTACGCCAATGCACGCAGCACATCGCCGTCGATCTCCGCCAACGGTCGCGTGGTCGCTTTCGCCTCGCACGCGAGCGATCTCATCGAGGGCGATCCCCCCGGCTTCACCACCGACATCTACGTGCGCGACCTCGACGCCGGCACGATCGAGCGCATCTCGCTCGCGCTGGACGGCGTGAGCGCGCCGAATGGCGAGAGCCACGGGCCGGACCTGTCCGCCGATGGGCGAATGATCGCGTTCCACTCGCGTGCGAGCGACATCGCGGCGGGTGACGTGCAGGACAACCAGGACGACATCTTCGTGCACGACCGGGCGACCGGCACCACGACCAAGCTGACTCCTAACGCGGATTCCTTCAGCCACGGACCCGCGATTTCCGCCGATGGCGACCACGTCGCATTCCACAGCCGCGCGACCAACCTCGTCGCGGGCGACGTGAACGGACGCGACGATGTGTTCGTGCGCCACCTGCAGTCGGGCACCACGGAGCTCGTCAGCGTCGCTGCCGACGGCGGCAGCGCCGACGGAGACAGTGATTCGGCGGCGATCTCGGCGAACGGGCGCTACGTGGCCTTCACCAGCAGCGCTTCCGACCTCGTCGCGGACGACGGCAACGATTTCGTCGACGTGTTCGTGCGCGACCTGGAGACCGGCACGACCACGCTGGTCACGCGCGGCCACGACGGATCACCCGCGGACGAGCACTCCTACAACCCGTGCATCTCCGACGACGGCTCGATCATCGCGTTCCACTCCGATGCATCCAACCTCACCGTCGACGACGCCAACGGCAGCGGACGTGACGTGTTCGTGCACGAGCGCGCGAGCGGGGCCACGTCGCGCGCCCACCGCGCGCTCGACGGCGGCAGCGGCAGCGGCATCGCCGAGAACTGCGGGCTCTCCGGCGACGGTCGCCGGCTCGCGTTCGAATCGACCTCGACCGATCTCGTCGAATCCGATCCCAACGGCGCCGTCAACGACATCTTCCGCACCGACGTCGCCGGCGATCGCATCTTTGCCGATGGATTCGATTGAGCGGTCCGCTCGACGCGGCTGGCCCCTGCGGGCGCCCCGCGTCGTGGTTGGATTCACGCCACAGGGGGCTTCATCGATGACCATCCGAGAATCACTGCTGCAGGTCGTGCTCGCGGGCCTCGCGCTCGCCCTGCCGGGCGGCGCCGC
>DAIOWG010000202.1:0-5689 GCA_036758645.1 Dokdonella sp.
CGCGAGGTGTTCGAACGCATGGTCGAGGCGGACGCGTTCTACGAACACGCGGACGTGCACGGCGACCTCAAGGGCACCGCGCGCACCGCGGTCGAACCGCTGCTTGCGCAGGGGCGCGACGTGCTGCTCGAGATCGACTGGCAGGGCGCGCGCCAGGTGCGCGCGAAGTGCACGACCGCGGTGAGCGTGTTCATCCTGCCGCCTTCGCGCGCGGAACTCGAGCGGCGCCTGCGCGCGCGCGCGTCCGACAGCGCCGAGACGATCGCTCGGCGGCTTGCCAACTCGCGCGAGGAAGTCGCGCACGCGGGCGAGTTCGACTACATCGTCGTCAACGACCAGTTCGGCGACGCGCTCGGCGACCTGCGCGCGATCCTCGCGAGCCGCCGCCTGCGTTGCGATGCACAGCTCGCGCGCCATCGCGTGCTGCTGTCCGACCTGGTGCGACCGGAGTGAGGCGCGGGCTGGCGACTCGTGTTGGCGTTCGGCTATGGTGGAGCGTCCTCGACCGCGGCAAGCCGACCTCCCGAAAACGATGGAACTGACTCCGACGCGCCGCGGCGAAACCGGAGCCGCGCTGATCGAAGTGCGTGGCCTGCGCACGACGCTGGGTGGCAAGTCGATCTTCGACGGCCTCGAACTCGACGTGCCGCGCGGGCGCATCACCGCGATCATGGGCCCGAGCGGCACCGGCAAGACCACGCTGCTGCGGCATTTCACCGGCCAGCTGATGCCGGACGCGGGCAGCGTGCGCGTGGATGGCCTCGAAGTGCCGCGCCTGTCGCGCGCGCAGCTGTTCCGGCTGCGCGAACGCATCGGCTACCTGTTCCAGAACTCCGCGCTGCTGACCAACTTCGACGTGTTCGAGAACGTCGCATTCCCGCTGCGCCAGCACCTGCGATTGCCGGAGGAAGTGCTGCGCAACATCGTGTTGACCAAGCTGCAGGCGGTCGGATTGCGTGGTGCCGCCACGCTGATGCCCGACGAACTTTCCGGCGGCATGGCGCGCCGTGTCGCGCTCGCCCGCGCGATCGTGCGCGATCCGGACCTGATCATCTACGACGAACCCTTCGTCGGCCTCGACCCGATCGCGCTGAACCAGGTGCTCAAGCTGATCCGCACGCTCAACGACACGCTCGGCGTCACCAGCATCGTGGTCGCGCACGAATTCTCTGCGGTCGCGCGCATCGCCGACCTCGTGCACCTGATCGCGGCCGGCAAGGTGGTCGCGAGTGGTGCGCCGGACGAGCTCGCGCTGGGCAGCTCGCCGTGGACGCGCCAGTTCTTCGGCGGCGAAGCAGACGGGCCGGTGCCGTTCCAGTACCCGGCGCGGGACTATGCGCTCGACCTCGGATTCCCGGAGGAGGCGCCATGAGCGGTCGCACGCGCAAGGGATCGGCATTGCCGGATGCGCTGGCGCAGGTCGGCGCCTGCGCGCTGTTCCTGCTGCAGCTGCTGCGCGCGGTGCCGGCGAGCTTCAGGCATTTCCGCGAGACCGTGCGACAGATCTGGTTCGTCGGCGCGATGAGCCTCGTGATCATCATGACCTGCGGCCTGTTCGTCGGCATGGTGCTCGGCCTGCAGCTGTACTACGTGCTGTCGATCTTCGGCGGCACTGCCGCGCTGGGTACCGTGGTGTCGCTTTCGCTCTATCGCGAGCTCGGACCGGTGGTGACGGCGCTCTTGTTCGCGGGCCGTGCGGGCACCTCGGTCACGGCCGAGATCGGCCTGATGCGCGCAACCGACCAGCTTTCGGCGATGGAGATGATGGCGGTCGATCCGCTCGCCTACGTCGCCGCGCCGCGCTTCCTCGCCGGCATCGTCGCGATGCCGTTGCTCGCCTGCGTGTTCAATGCGCTCGGCATCTTCGGTGCGCACCTCGTGGGCGTGACCTGGCTGGGCCTCGACAACGGCACGTTCTGGTCGAACATGACTTCGAGCGTCGATGTCTGGAAGGACGTCGTCAACGGGGTCTGGAAGAGCGTCGCATTCGGCGCGGTGGTCTCGCTGATCGCGGTGTTCCAGGGTTACACCACGCCGCCGACCAGCGAGGGCGTGGCCTACGCGACCACCCGCACCGTGGTGTTCTCCTCGATCGTCGTGCTCGCGCTCGATTTCGTGATGACCGCGTTCTTGATGTGAGCGCGGGATACAGGAACGATTGGACCACTCGTGGTCCAGGCTTTTGATGTCCACCGATGGCCGCGTGGCCCCCGATTCGGAACACCCAACCATGACCCAGCGACGTTCGTACCAGATCGGCACCGGCCTGTTCATCGTGCTCGGGTTCGCGGCACTCGCATACCTCGCCACCCAGACCACCTCGGTCGCCAATTTCCGGCAGGGCCCGAGCTACGTGCTCGAGGCGCGCTTCACCAACATCGGCCAGCTCAAGCTGCGCGCGCCGGTGAAGCTCGCGGGGGTCCGGATCGGATCGGTGGAGTCGATCGAGCTCGACCCGACGCGGCTCGATGCGCGCGTGCGCGTCGCGATCGACAAGCGCTACGACGAGCTGCCCGACGATTCGTCGGCCGCGATATTCACCAGCGGTTTACTCGGCGACCAGTACGTTGGCATCCAGCCCGGCGGCTCGCCCGACATGTTCGAAGATGGTGGCGAGTTCGTGCTGACGCAGTCGTCGATGCAGCTGGAAGACCTGATCGGAAAGTTCCTGGTCAACGGCTCCCCCGAACGCAAGCCTGCCGACGATCCGACGCCGCCCGAGGCGCCCGCCGCCCACGAATGACATCGACCACGAGGAACACCCGAATGCCGCGCATCTTCGGAATTGCGTTCGCCCTTCTGTTCGCCCTTGCATCCGTCCCGGTCGCTCGTGCCGACACGCCGTTGCCCGACCAGGTCGTGCAGGGCATCGCCGACGATCTCGGCAAGGCGATCGAAGGCAACCAGACGGAGCTGCGCGCCGATCGCGATCGCCTGATCGAGATGATCGACGGCATCCTGCTGCCGCACTTCGACATCGACTACGCTTCGATCCTCGTGCTTGGCCAGCACGCGCGCGAGGCGACGCCGGAGCAGCGCTCGCGCTTCGCGCGCGCGTTCTACAACTCCATCGCGCATCGCTACGCCGAAGGCCTGCTCAACTACACGCGCGGCCGCGTGCGCGTGATCAAGAGCAAGGGCGAGCTCAGCGAGAAGCGCAGCATCGTGCGCACCGAGGTGGTGCTCGATGATGGCAAGCTGCTCGCGGTGGACTATGCGTTCCGCCGCACCAAAGCCGGTGAATGGAAGGCCTACGACGTCATCATCGAGGGCATTTCCTACATCACCAACTATCGCAACCAGGTCAGCGCCGAAGTCCGCAAGGACGGGCTCGACGCATTGATCGTGCGCCTCGAGACGCAGGGCGAGAAGGCGCTGGAATCGATGGAAAAGGCGCAGAAGGGCGAGGCTTGAGCATCGCGGCCGCCGCGATCGAACGCGTCGCCGACGGACGCATGCGCGTCGCGGGCGAGCTCGGCTACGCGCACGCAACCGAGGCGCTTGCAAGCGGCCTCGAGCTCCACCAGCAAGGCCGTGCCGGAACCGTGGAAGTGGATCTGTCGGGCTTGCGCGAGGTGGACAGCGCGACCCTCGCCATCCTGCTCGCATGGGCCGCGCGCGCCGCCCATGCCGGTGTCACGCTGCGCTTCGTGGCCGCGCCGGCGAGCCTGCTCGCACTCGCGCACCTGTGCGACGCCGGGCCGCTGCTCGGCATCGAGGGCTGACGCGCGCGAATCCGCGGTCGTCGCGGGCTGCCGGGTGATGCTCGTCCAGTGGCGCCGCGCACGCGCGCCGTGCCGCACGCGTGCCGGCCGCGCCGCACGGCGCAACGGCCAGCGCGTCGCGTGGCCGCTGCGTCAGTGCTTCTGCGGCTCCGCGCGTTGCTGCTCGTACTCGCGTTGCTCGTCGAGCAGGGCGTCGATGTCGAGGTCGTCGGTGCCCTGCAGCACTTCGATCGCTTCGACCGGCGGCTGGCCGTCGTAGATCTCGTGGAGGCGACGCTGGCGATACGCATCGCGGTAGAACACGTAGGGATCGTAGACGCCATCGAGCAGGTTCTCCGCATCGAGTCCGCGTGCACGCAGCGTGACCAGGTACATCATGCTCGGCAGTTCCTCGGCATGCAGCTTGAGATCGCGGCTGTCGGCATACCATCCGAGCGGATCGAGCGCGCGATCGGCCGGCATGCGCCAGATATCGCGCACCGAGGTCGAGCCGACGAACGGCACCACGAGATAGGGGCCCTCGGGCAGGCCCCAGCGCGCGAGCGTCACGCCGAAATCTGTTTCCTGCAGCGGCATGCGCATCGCGCTGGCCGGGTCGAAGAAGCCCGCGAACCCGATCGTGGAGTTGACGACGAAACGCCCGGTGTTGCGCAGCGCGTCCTTCGGCTCGGCCTGCAGCAGGTCGTTGACGATCGTGATCGGCATGCGCAGGTTGGCGAAGAAGTTCGAGATCACGCGGCGTGCATTCGCCGACGTGACCTTGCGGTAGGCCACCGCGGTCGGGCGGATCACGGCGCGGTCGGCCGCGTCGTTGAACGCGTACATCTTGCGGTTGAACTTCTCCCACGGATCGTCGGTGCGCGGCGGCGCGACGGTGCAGCCGGCCAGCGCGAAGAGGCACGCGGCGAGCAAGCCGGCCCGCGGGCCGGTGGAGGTGTTCTTCGATCGCATGAATGGGTCCCGATGGGTGCCGGCGCCGCCGAACCAGTGCATCTTGGGGCGGCCGGCGCGGCTGCAAGGCTACGCGAAACAGGCGCCGGCGTGCACGCGCCGTTCGCCGCTCTCCGGGCGATTGCCGGGCAGCCGCCCGGGCGCTACAATGCGAGTTCGTAAAGCCATGAATTGGCTTCAAATTTTCGATCGGAGAAACACCGGATGGCACGCATCACCGTGGAAGACTGCCTCGAAGTGGTCGACAACCGCTTCGAACTCGTGCTGATGGCGACCAAGCGAGCGCGACAGCTCGCCAAGGGTGCGACCGCCGCGCTCAGCGACGAGAACGACAAGCCGACGGTGCTCGCGCTGCGCGAGATCGCCGAACGCAAGGTCGACCAGAAGATGATCGACGAGATCGACAAGCAGGAGCGCGAGCGCGCCGAGCGCGAAGCGCTGGAGTGGGCCGCCGCGGAAGTCGCGGACGACGACCTCGGCAAGGGTGGCGACGACCTTTGAGCCGTCGAAGTCGCCAGTGCCCGCTCGACGGAGCGGCCTGAGCGGCCGGCGGCATGAACACGACTGCGCCTGGGCGAGCGAGGGCGCCGGCCGGTAGCCGGCCCCCGCCGTTCGTCCGCGCGCTGGAAACTCAACTTGCGCAGCACCTCCCGATGGAGCAGGTGCTGCGCGTGCGTCGCGCCTACGAAGTCGGCGCCGAGGCGCACGAGGGCCAGACGCGCAAGAGCGGCGAGCCCTACATCACGCACCCGGTTGCGGTGGCCGGCATCCTTTCCGAACTCGGGCTCGACGCCGAGACCATCATTGCGGCGATCCTGCACGACACGCTCGAAGACACCTCGCTGACCCGCGAGCGGATCACCACCGAATTCGGGTCGACCGTCGCCGAGCTCGTGGACGGCGTCACCAAGCTCGACAAGGTCCGTTTCAGCAGCCGCCAGGAGGCAGCCGCGGAGAGCTTCCGCAAGATGCTGCTGGCGATGGCGCGCGACCTGCGCGTGATCCTCATCAAG
>DAIOWG010000203.1:0-2887 GCA_036758645.1 Dokdonella sp.
AGACCGGGCCGAGGTCGCCGTCGGCGCCGGCCGCGAGGTTGAACAGATAGCGCAGGTACTCTTCCATGCTGCGCGTCGCACCGAGCCGGTTCAGCGCGCGCACGACGAAGGCGGCGTCGCGCAGCCAGCAGTAGCGGTAGTCCCAGTTGCGCACGGTGCCCGGCGCTTCCGGCACCGAGGTCGTCATCGCGGCGATGATCGCGCCGGTGCCTTCGTACTGGCAAAGCTTGAGCGTGATCGCGGCTCGGATCACCGCCTCCTGCCACTCGGCCGGGATCGAGAGAAAGCGCACCCAGTTGCGCCAGTAGTCGCGCGTCGCCTCGAACGCAGCCTGCGTGTACTTCGCCGGCGAATCCATCAGCGTCTCGTCGGGACCGAGCACGACGTGGACTTCATGATCGAGCAGGAACGGCAGTTCGTCGCGCAGCATCGGCAGCGGCGCGTCGGTGGTCGCGCGCAGCACGATGTCGCCGAGCAGGTAGCGCACGTGGTTCGATCCGAACGTGCGCTCCGGGCGCCGCTCGCCATAGCCCGCGAGCGGCCGCAGGCGCAAGCGAATGCGCGGCGCACCCGCGACCGGTCGGATGCTGCGCAGCAGGCTCATCGGATGGAAGATGCGGCCATGCTGCTTGTAGCGCGGCGCGAAGTCGCGAATCTCGATCGCGCTGCCGTCGGACGACTCCAGGCGCGTGAGCAACACCGCGCTGTGCCCGAGGTAACGCTGCTGCGTGCGGACTTCGCCTTCCAGTTCGACATCGAACCAGCCCTCGTCGCCGATGCGCGGCGACAGCAGCGAACAGAACACCGGGTCACCGTCGAACGCGGGCAGGCAGCACCAGACGATGCGGCCACGCGGATCGACCAGCGCGCCGACGCTGCCATTGCCGATCACGCCGAGGTCGAGCGTGGCCTGTCGCGGTTGCTCCGCCGAAGGCGCCGTCACGCGTCGGCCCCGTCGGCACGTGCGAGCAACGCGGCCAGCCAGGCTTCGACGGCCGCCGGATCCGGCAATGCCCAGTCCGCACGCGTCGGCCGGCGTTCGCCGACGATGATCGCGCTGCCACCGAGCGATCGCGCGGCCTCGAATGCGTGCTCGTCGGTGTGATCGTCGCCGACCATCCATGGCACGCGTCGCGCGAATGGCGGTGCGTGCATCAGGCGCTCGAGCGCAGCGCCCTTGTCGATTCCCGCGGGCTTGAGTTCGATCACGTGGTCTCCGTGTTGCAGTGTGAAGCGCGCGCCTGCGCGCACGGACAGTTCCTCGGCGATGCGCCGGACCGCGGGCTCGGCCGCGGGCACGTTGCGAAAGTGCAGCGCGATTGCGTTCGGCTTGGGCTCGACCAGCACGCCCGGCAGCGCCGCCGCGAGCGCGCGCGCATCCTGCCGCAGCGATTCGAGCGCGTCGGCGTCGTGTGCGTGACAGCGCAGCGTGCCTTGTGCATCGCGCCACTGCGCACCGTGCAAACCTGCAGCGCCGCCGAGCGGCAGCCCGAGCAGGCGATCGATCTGCTCGAGCGCGCGACCGCTCACCGGCGCGAGTGCTCCGTCGAGGCGGTGCCAGAGTGCGTTCAGCAATGCGGGCAGCGTGCGGCTCGCGCGCACCGCGTCCGGATGCGACGCGAATTCGAGCAGGGTGCCATCCACATCCAGGAACAGTGCGACCTGCGCGGGGTCCGGCACCGGCGGCGCGCGGAGCGCATTCGGAGTACCGGCAGTGGCGTGAGGTCGTGTCGTCATCCTGCCTGGGCGCCATGCGGCGCGCCGGTGTGCTCGCTGTCAAAGCGGCAGTCTGGACATCCGAGCATGTATCGCGGCTGACGCCTGCGGCTTCGTACCTGGCTCATGCGTCCACACGCGGCAACAAGCCGCGCGCATCGAGCCATGCGCGTGCATCGTCCGCATCGCGTTCGAACCACGCCGATGCCGAGCCGAGGCGAAACGTGTATCCCCACGCGTCCATGTCGCGCATCAGCCGCGCGCGGCCCACGCCCGGCAGCAGGTCCGCGAGCAGGATCTGCAGGTAGCATGTCGCGTCTTCCTCCTGCTGCGAATCGGACGCATCGGTGTCGATCGACGCGCGACGTTCATCGGGCGCGACGATCAGATGGCAGGCCTCGTGCAACAGCGAATGGACCGGCGTGTCGAGCCGCGCGTGCACGCGGTGCGCGACGACCCCGGCTTCGGGTGGGCCCCAGTAGCTTCCGGGGATCGCGTGGCCCGGTGCGACTTCGACCAGCTCGAGGCCGTGTCGCGAGAGCAGGGCGCGCGCATCCGCGAATCCGATGTCCGCGAGCGTCAGCACCTCGGTGGCGCCGTCCGCATCCGCGCGCGCGCCGGCGGCGCCTGCAGGCACCGCCGTGTCAGTCCGGGCCGCCGGCCGCCGCGTCGACCGACGGCTTGTCCGGCAGCGCGACCGAGAGCTCGAGCACTTCGCTGTCGCCTTCGCGTTCGACGTGGATGTCGATCGCATCCGGATCGACGTTGACGTACTTGCGGATCACTTCGAGCAGTTCGCGCCGCAGCAGTGGCAGGTAGTCGGGGCGCCCGCTGGCCGCGCGCTCCTGCTGCACGATGATGCGCAGCCGTTCGGCCGCGACCGAGGCGGTATTGCGTGGTCGCGCACGCAGGAAATCGAACAGTCCCATGGTCAGCTCCCGAAAATGCGGGCGAGGAAGCCCTTCTTCTGCGCATCGACGAAGCGCATCGGGCGCTCCTCTCCGCACAGTCGCGCGACGGCGTCGGCATAGGCCTGGCCGGCGTCGGACGCCTCGTCGAGGATCACCGGCACGCCCGCATTGGAAGCGGTCAACACGCCGGGCGATTCGGGAATCACGCCGATCACCTCGATGCCGAGGATGTCCTTGACGTCGGCGATGCCCATCATGTC
>DAIOWG010000203.1:2987-5680 GCA_036758645.1 Dokdonella sp.
AGCACGTACAGCGTGTCGATGCGCTTGTCCTTGATCAGCGCCTGCTTGAGCGTGCACTCGCCCTGGATCACGTTGACGAAGTCGTACACGACACGCCGCTCGCAACCCATGATGAGGTCGAGGTTGCGCAGGCCGACATCGAAGTCGATGACCGCGACCTTCTTGCCACGCCGCGCCAGCCCAACCGCCAGCGAGGCGCTCGAGGTCGTCTTGCCGACGCCGCCCTTGCCGGAAGTGACCACGATGATCTCAGTCAATTGCGTTCTCCTGGGAGCGGGAATGGGAAATGGGGAATGGGGAATGGTAAAACGGTGTCACCGCAACCGGGGGCAGCTCTGGCGATTCCCCATTCCCCATTCCCCATTCACAGCTTCTGAAGCACCAGCCTGTCGCCTTCGAGCCACGCCTGCACCGATTGGCCGCGCAGGTCCTTCGGGATGTCCTCGAACACGCGGTACTGGCCCGCGATCGAAACGAGTTCCGCATGGAACTCCCGGCAGTAGATGCGTGCGCTTTCGTCGCCCTGCGCGCCGGCCAGCGCGCGGCCGCGCAACGCGCCGTAGGCGTGGATCGATCCATCGGCGATCACTTCGGCGCCATTGCCGACGAGCGCGGTGAGCACGAGGTCACGGCCACGTGCGTACACCTGCTGGCCCGAACGCACCGGCTTGTCGTGCAGCATGCCTGCGGCGCTCGCCGCGTGCGCCGGCGCAGGTTCCGCGCGCGCGGCTGGCGGCGGGGCTTCGCTCCTCGCCGCGGGCGGCGCCTTCGCCGGCTCGTCGGCGGCGCGCTCGTAGGCTGCGCGGAACTTCGCGATGACCGGAACGCCGAGCTCGATCGCGATGCGCTCGTTCTCGCTGGTGCCGTAGGACAACCCGACCGGCAGCATGCCCGAGGCGCGGATCCGTTCGAGCAGGTCGCGCACGGCTTCGAGCGGCGGCAACGACGGCAGGTGGCTGAGGTCGAGCACGACCGGTGCGCGCAGGAACAGCTTCTCCGCGTTCGCGACCTTTTCGCGCAATTCGCCGAGCAGGCCATCCGGATCAAGCCGCTTGAGCTTGAGGTTGGCGATGCCGACCTGGCCGAACTTGATCTCCGCGACCGGCTCGAGCGTGCCGGCGACGGTCGTGCCGGTGGCCGCGCTCATGCGCCGCCGGCGGCGCGCGCGCCGCGGGGTTCGATCACGCGCTAGCGCTCATCGAGCCAGGGCAAGTCGGGCAGGCGGCCGGTCGGGCCTTGCAGGTAGGTATCGCGCACGTACGGATAGCTGCACAGTGTCTTGGCGAGCAGCGCGACGCGCCGGCCGACCGCGGGCATCACCTGTTGCCCGACCTCCTGGAAACCCCAGGTGCCGTGAAACAGCAGCGAGACGTCGTCGCGCGGTTCGAGGAACACCTCGCAGGCCAGTTGCGGCACGCGCGTCTCGGCGTAGCTCGTCACGTCGGCGTACAGCACGCGACCGAGCCCGAGGCCGCGATAGGGCTTGGCCACGACGATGCGGTCGACATAGACGAATTGCGCGTAGTGCTCGCGAAACCACTGGTAATTCGGGCTCGCGTAGTCAGCGTCCTCGCGCAGGGCGATCAGGAACGCGGCGACGTGGCCGTCGACCTCGGCCAGCCGGAAATAGCTCGCCTGTTCGTACAGCATGCGCAGTCCGGCGGCATCCAGCGGCAGGATCGTGGAGCCGGCGGCGTTGTTGAGTGCGAGCACCGAGTCGAGGTCGTGCGGTTGCACGTCGCGGATGCTCAAGGTCATGTCTTGCTCCATGGGGACACGGTCGGGACAGGCGATGACGGCACTGCCCGCGGCTTCGGGGATTATCGCATGCGACCGCTGCGCGGTCATGGCGCGGTGCGGGCGATGTCGTTAGCGATTCGTTAGGCGGTCGCCGCGCCCTGTCCCGTCCGCTTCCCGCGACGTGCGGGCCGCTCACCGCCGAGTGTGCCCAATGACTTCCGGGCGGCTCATCGCAGCCCGGGTCGGCCTATGATGCAGCCCATGCCGTGGCCGCACTTCGACCATATCCAGTTGCTCCGCTACGCCGGCCTGTTCCAGTACGCCAGCGTCGGCACGCCGTTCCTGCGCTATCCGGCGCTGGTCGAGGATCTCGCGCAGAAGCAGTTGCCGACCGCCTACGTGCCGCTGTGGCTCGGTTGCTACATCGTGTTCGGGGTCGTCTACTGGTACCTCACGCGCGACCTCGGCGACCGACGGCGCACGCGCCTGCGACGCGCGGTGCAGATCGGCTTGCTGGTCGTGCTCAACGTGATGGCGGTCGCGATCGGCTGGTTCAGCCAGAGCGGCATCTCGGCGCTGTTGCTCGCGGTGGTCGCGGTGGTATTGCCGTGGCTGTTGCCCCTGCGCGTCGGAATCGCGTGGATGGTGCTGCAGAACTTCTCGCTGGTGCCGGTGTTCGCGAGCATCCGCGAACCGGTGTTCAGCCTCGCCGACGCATTCCTGCAGTCGAGCCTGTACCTCGGCTTCATCGTCCTCGCATTCGTCACCGCGCTGGTCACCAAGCAGCAGGTCGAGGCGCGCGAGGAGCAGCGGCGCCTCAACTCCGAATTGCGCGCGACGCGCACGCTGTTGGCCGAATCGAGCCGCCTGGCCGAGCGCATGCGGATTTCACGCGAGCTGCACGACCTGATCGGACACCACCTCACCGCGCTCAGCCTCAACCTCGAGGTCGC
>DAIOWG010000204.1:0-5677 GCA_036758645.1 Dokdonella sp.
CCTGAACGGCGCCCGGGGCCTCGCCGCGCGCGCGCGGGAGCGCCGTGATCTCGGGTTTCTCCCACGAGCCGGTCACGTGATAGCGACGCTCGACCGCCTTGCCGATCGGCTTGTTGAGGATGCCCTGCATCACGAGCCCGGCAGCGGCGCCGACCGGACCTGCGGCGATCGCGCCGACGATCGGCAGGGTCGCGCCCGCATGCGGCGTGACGTCCATGTACTGGTCGTAGTCCTTCGCGCGCAGGCCGGTGCGACCGGTCACGAGCACGTCGGCAGCGGGGCTCTCGATGCGCAGGTCGTCGGTCCATGCGTTGCCGCCGGCGAGGCGGAAACGGCCCGTGATCGAATTGAAACCCAGTCCCGAACGGAAGAAATCGCTGAAGTCGAGACTGAGCCGCCGCGGCACTTCGGTCAGGGAAAACAGACCGAAGATGCGCCCCGCGCCGGGCTCGACGTCGAGGATGCGCCCACCCGCGACCTCGATCGACAGGCTGCCGTCGAGCTTGTCGAGCGCGAACGCGGACGGCGGCCCGGGGAAGCGCGCATCGATGCGCGCGCGCGTGTCGCCGCCGTCGATGAGCCCGGGAAAACCGAGTGCGTCCATCATGTCGCCGAGGTTGCGGGCGGCAAGCTCGACCACCAGCTGCGTGCGGCTGTCGGCGGCGGCGCCGGTCCACTCGCCGCGCGCGTCCATGCGGATGTTCGGTGACTGCGCGGCGAGGCGTTCGATGCGCATGCCGCCCGCGAACGGCGTGCTCTCGAACTGCGCCGCACCGAAACTCGCGCCGTCGAGGCGGAAGTCGTCGATGACGACATGCAACGGCGGAACGCTCGCAGGCGCGACGCGCGTGACCGTGGAGGCGTCCGGCGCATCCGGCGGCGCGGCGGGCCAGTGCACGCGTGCGAAATCCGCGCGGATGCCGCGACCGATCAGGTTCGCGCTCGGAATCTCGACCGTGCCCGCGAGGGACGCGCCGTCGAGGCGCAGGCGCGTCGCGTCGGCATCGCCATCGAGCACCACGCGCATGTCGGTGAAGCGTCGGCTCGCGAGGAGCAGGTCGTCGACCGAGACATCGATGCCTCGCAGCAGCCCCGAAGTCGCGCCGGCGGCATCGCCGGCCAGTTCCATCCACGCGCCCGCGTCGAGCAGCGGCACATGGCCGGTCACCCTCACGCCCTGCACGGACGGCGCATCAGCCGCCGCCCCGCCGAAGGCGAGGTGCGCGGCGAACGCGCGGTCCACCGCCGGCAACACGCCACGCGCATGGACGAGGTCGCCGAGGCGCGCGTCGAACGGCTTGCCGGCTTGCGGCAGTTCGAGTTCGAGCTGGAACGGCATCGCCTGCGCCGCCGCCTTCGCGAACGGTGCGGGCAGTTCGATCGCGATGCCTTGCAGGCTGCTCGAGATCTCGAGTCGCGTGCGTTGCGCGCCGGCGTCCTCGATCGCGAGCCGCGCACTCCATGGCGCCTCGCCCGGGAAACGACCCACCAGCGGCAGCAATGCAGGCGCGTCGGCGAACACCGCCGACGCCGGCCAGGTGCCGTCCAGGCTCGCCTCGAGCGCATTGCGCGGGTCCTTCGCGGCGCTTCCGATCGCGAGCGACAACGTCGACGCGCGATCGCGGAATCCGACCGCGAGCGCATCGGCCGCGAAGCCGTCCTGCACGAACCGCAGCGGGCCGGTCGCGCCGGTGAAGGCAAGGCCCTGGCGCGCGAGATCGATGCGCGCATCGCGCAGCGCGATCGTGCCCTCGAGTTCCACCGCGTCGGTGTCGGCGAGCGGGAGCTGCATGCCGAACGTCACCTCGCCGCGCCCGCCGACCGACAGTCCGTCCAGTTGCTCGCGGAAACGACGTCCGACCGGCGTCGCGCGCAGGTAGCGCAGCAGGTCCGCGCCGCTGCCCTTCCCCTGCGCCTCGAGTTCGAGCCGTGCGTCGCCGAACTCCGCGATCACCGCACGTGCGGGAGCGACCTCGATCTCCATCGTGCGCAGCGCGTCCGCCTGCACGTCGAGGCCCTTGTTGACGAAACGCGCGACCGCGTCGATGCGTTCGGCCGGCGGCCAGTCGCGGTGGAAGTCGAGCGTCGCCTCGCGCACCTCGGCTTGCGCGAGGAACAGGCCGGTGCGGTCGTGGAACGGCCAGTCGGCGAGGTCGCCGCGCACGACCGCGCGACCGCTGACGGTGCCGCCGACGAGGGCACGGTCCAGCCACGACATCGCGTTCGGCGACATCACGCGCAGCGGCCAGAACAGCTTCGCCGCGACCACCTGGCCATGGGTCGCGACCGCCTGCAGGTCAAGGGTCGGACGTCGCCCCGCGCGCAGGTGGACTTCGCCGCGCAGCTCGCCGCCGTAGCCTTCGCCTTCGAACGCGAATGCGTCGGTGCCGAGTTGCCAGCCGTCGCCGGACGGATGCGCGACGAGCTCGCCTGCGACCGAGGAAAACAGGAAGGGCCGCCGGAACAGGTGCGGATAGTCGATGCGCAGCGCCTGCGCCGGAAGCTCCACCAGCAACGCGCCTGCGTCGCCGCGCAGGTCGAAATCGAGGCGCTCGATGCCCGGCACCGCGCCGACGCTCGACACGCCGGCATCGCGCGCGCTCAGCGCGAGTTCGAATGCATCGCGTGCGCGCCAGTCGATCGTCGCGCGTTCGAGCTGGCCGCGCGGTCGCGCCGAGTAGAGCCAGCGTCGCGCATCTGCGGGCAGCGCATCGGACAGCATCGCGAGGTCGCCCATCGCCTGCAGCGGCCATGCGGCGAGTCCGGCGCGCCAATGCGGTTCGTCCGAGTCCCCGGAGCGCACCAGGGTCGCGTGCGCGGGCGCCGCATCGGCGGCGCCCGCGACGAGGTCGGCGAGGTCGAGCGTCCAGCCGCTCGCGTCGCGCAGCCAACGTGCCGCGAAGGCGAGCCGTTCGAATGCGACGCGCGGCAGTACCTGCGTCGCCTCGTCGACGTCGACCGCCGTATCCGATGCGAGGCTCGCGTCCGCGAGGTCCACGCGTGCGCGCACGTCGTCGATGCGTCCCTCGTGCACGCGCGCCCACAGTTGCACGGAACCGGTTCCGCCGACCGGGTGCAATCCGCCCGGCCACGGCTGCGCGCCGAACTCGGCCAGGTCGAGGCTGCGTCCGCCTGCATAGATCTCGCCAGTCAACGCATTGAGGTCGAGATCGGCGACGAGGTCGACCAGCGGTGCATCGCTGCCTGCGAAACGCGCACGCCCCAGCACGCGCGTGACCTCGCCGCGATTCAGCAACCGCAACACCGGCACATCGAATGCGAACCGGCGCGCATTGCGCGCGTCCTCGACCGTGAGGCTCAGCGAACGCACCTCGATCGCGCCGAGCGCGCCCATCGAGAACGCACCACGCTGGCCGCCCGCGCCGAACGGAAGGTCGCGCGCGCGCCAGTTGCCGCCGTCATTGACGAATGCGAGTTCGAGGCCGGCGACGCGGAACTCGCTGGTCGCGCGATCGCGCGCGAACACGGCCCAGGGATTGAACGCGAGCTCCGCGCGCGGCACCGAGAACGCACGCTCGCCTTGCGCCGGCTCTCCGATGCGGACCTGCTCGAGCGCGAGCAGCGGACCACCACCGACCCAGCCCGCATCGACGCGACCGATGCTGACCTGGCGCTGCAGGCGCTCGCCCAGCCAGCGTTCGACGCGTTCGGGATGGCGCTCGAGCCACGGCAGCGCGAGCTGCATGAGACCCGCGCCGACGCCGAGCAGGATCACGGCCGAGGCCGCCGTGCCGAGCAGCGCGAACCGCAGTCGACGCAGGCGCGCGCGAACCGGTGGATTCACGCCGGCCCCGGCCCGCGGCCGCACTCCGTGTCAGAGCAGCACGACATCGTACTGTTCCTGCGAATAGTGCTCTTCGGGCTGGAAGCGGATCGTCTTGCCGATGAACTCCTCGAGCTCGGCCACCGCGGCCGATTCCTCCTCGAGGATGCGGTTGACCACCTTCGGCGCCGCCAGCACGAGCAGCTTCTGCGCTTCGAACTGGCGCACTGCGCGCGTGATCTCGCGGAAGATCTCGTAGGTGACGGTTTCGGGCGTCTTCAGGCTGCCGCGACCGGCGCAGGCCGGACACGGCTCGCACAGCTGGCGCTCGAGGCTCTCGGTCGTGCGCTTGCGCGTCATCTCGACGAGGCCGAGCGGCGACATGTCGTACACGGTCGCCTTCGCGTGGTCGCGTGCCATCGCCTTCTGCAACTGGCGCAGCACCTGGCGCTGGTGTTCCTCGTCGACCATGTCGATGAAATCGATGATGATGATTCCGCCGAGGTTGCGCAGCCGCAGCTGCCGCGCGGCCGCCTGCGCTGCCTCGAGATTGTTGCGGAACACGGTTTCCTCGAGGTTGCGCGACCCGAGGAATCCGCCCGTGTTGACGTCGATCGTGGTCATCGCCTCGGTCTGGTCCACGATCAGGTAGCCGCCCGACTTCAGCGGCACGTCCTTCCTGAGCGCGTTCTGGATCTCGTCCTCGACCCCGTACAGGTCGAAGATCGGACGCTCGCCGGGGTAATGCTCCACCCGCTCGGCCAACTCGGGCATGAACTGGGCGACGAAGCGATGCGCGCGTTCGAGCGTCTCGCGTGAATCCACGCGCACTTTCTCGACGCTCGGGCGCATCATGTCGCGCAGTGCGCGCAGCGGCAGGCTCAGGTCCTCGTAGATGCGCTCGCCCACGCGCGTGCGCGCAATGTTCTCGCCCATCGTGGCCCAGAGCTTGCCGAGGTAGGCGAGGTCCTCCGCCAGCGCCTCGCGCGTCTGGCCCTCGGCATTCGTGCGCACGATGTAGCCGAGGCGGGTTTCCCCGAGCAACGAGGCGAGCATCTCCTTGAGGCGCGCGCGTTCGGCCTCGTCCTCGATGCGCACGGAGACGCCGAGGACCTTGCTGTAGGGCAGCAGCACGAGGTAGCGCGACGGTATCGACAGGTGCGTCGTCAGGCGCGCCCCCTTGCTGCCGATCGGGTCCTTGACCACCTGCACGACGATGTCCTGCCCGTCGCGCACGAGTTCGTTGATCGGCGGCGTCGGCGCGGGCGTCGGCGTGCCCTCGCCGCCCTCGCCGTCTACGGCGAGGTTCGGGCGCACGATGTCGGACGCGTGCAGGAACGCCGCGCGCTCGAGCCCGATCTCGACGAACGCCGCCTGCATGCCGGGCATCACGCGGCTGACCTTGCCCTTGTAGATGTTGCCGACATAACCGCGGCGGCTGGCGCGCTCGACGTGGACCTCCTGCAGCATGCCGTTCTCGACCAGCGCAACGCGCGTCTCGCGCGGGGTCACGTTGATCAGGATTTCTTCGGACATAAGGGCTTGCCGGCGGTCGTTGCAGCGACTTATAGCTTCCCCGGCGCGCGCTTGTCGAATGCTGCGCGGCGGGTGAAAGCAATGTTCGCAGAATGCGGCTCCTGCGCGCCGGCCGGTGCAGGCGCGGCGATGCCTTAGAATCGGCGCGCCGCCCCACCAACGGAACCCGTTTGCCCGCCCCCGCTGCCCCGCCTGCGCGTTTCCGCTTCGACGATGTACTGATCGACCTCGACGCACGCGAGATCCTGCGTGCTGACGCACGCATCGAGGTGGAGGCGAAGGTGTTCGACCTGATCGCGTTGCTGCTCGCCAACCGCGAGCGCGCGATGGACAAGCGCGAGCTGAACGCGATCTTGT
>DAIOWG010000205.1:0-3323 GCA_036758645.1 Dokdonella sp.
GGCCCGCCACACGCCGGTCATGCTGCACCGCGCCATCGTCGGCTCGATGGAGCGGTTCATCGGCATCCTGATCGAGCACCATGCCGGGGCGTTCCCGTCCTGGCTGGCGCCGGTCCAGGCGGTGGTCATGAACATCACCGACGCCCAGGCCGGGTTTGCCGCCGAGGTCGCGCAAGACCTTGTGGCCAAAGGTTTCCGGGTTGAGGCCGATTTGCGCAACGAGAAAATCGGCTATAAAATCCGCGAACACACGTTGGACAAGGTCCCCTATCTGCTGGTCGTCGGCGACCGGGAACGGGAGGCGGGGGCCGTTGCCGTGCGTACGCGTGCGGGCGAGGACCTCGGGTCGATGCCGATCGAAGCCTTTGCCGCGCGCCTGCAGTCCGAGAGCGCGCGGGCCTGACATTCGCGAGTCCCGGGAATATTCCCCTTTGGAGGATTGACGTATCGCCACCGACAGCAAGCCGAACCGCAGGAACCACGAAATCCGTGTTCCGCGAGTGCGCGTGATTGGCGCGGAAGGAGAACAGGTAGGCATCCTGTCCCGCGACGAGGCGCTCGCGATGGCCCAGGAAGCGGGCCTGGACCTGGTCGAGATCCAGCCGAACGGGGACCCGCCGGTCTGCCGCATCATGGACTTCGGCAAGTTCAAGTTCGATGCGCAGAAGAAGGCGCATGCGGCCAAGAAGAAGCAGAAGCAGGTCGAGCTCAAGGAACTCAAGTTCCGACCGACCACCGATGTCGGCGACTACGCGATCAAGCTGCGCAACCTGCGCCGCTTCATCGAGGAAGGCGACAAGGTGAAGATCACGATCCGCTTCCGAGGGCGCGAGATGGCGCACCAGGAACTGGGTCGCGCGATGGTCGACAAGATCGTCGCCGACATCGCCGAGGAAGCGGTGATCGAGCAGTACCCGCGCATGGAAGGGCGACTGATGGTGATGATGGTCGCGCCGAAGAAGAAGATCTGACACGCAGGACCCGCTTGGCCGTCCCGTCAGGGCGAAGCCACGCGGCGCGGTACGTTCTCCCACCCGTCTCGGGCGGGAGAGCGGGTGAAGCAGCAAGCAGGAGCCGGTCCGCGATGCGGGCCCTACAAGCCGGAACGAGCAGGACGGAAAGCGTGGGTTCGCCCACCGCTCGCGCCAGTATCGAAAACCACCGAAGGAGTTGGGTCATGCCCAAGATGAAGACCAATCGGGCCGCCGCGAAGCGGTTCCGCAAGACCGCGTCCGGCAAGTTCAAGTGCGGCCACGCGTTCAAGAGCCACATCCTCACGAAGAAGGCCACCAAGCGCAAGCGCGGCCTGCGTGCGACCAACCACGTGCGGAAAGAAGACGCCGGTCGCGTCGCCCGCATGCTGCCGTACATCTAAGGGAGGCGAGACATGGCACGAGTAAAGCGTGGCGTCATCGCCCACCGTCGTCACAAGAAGATCCTCGGCAAGGCCAAGGGTTACTACAACGCGCGCCGCAAGGTGTTCCGCGTCGCCAAGCAGGCGGTCACCAAGGCGCACCAGTACGCCTACATCGGCCGCAAGCAGAAGAAGCGCAATTTCCGCGCGCTCTGGATCGTCCGCATCAACGCGGGCGCGCGCCAGTTCGGCCTGTCCTACAGCCGCTTGATGAATGGCCTCAAGAAGGCCGGCATCACGCTCGACCGCAAGGTGCTCGCGGACATCGCCGTGCACGACATCAAGGCGTTCGGCGCGCTCGCGGAGAAGGCGAAGGCCAGTCTGGCTGCGTAGTTTTCGATCGTCCACGCAGGCGCGCGCAAGCGCCGTCTGCATGGACAGAGCGTCGAGACACGCGGGGAGGAGGCCTGGCCTCCTCCCCGTTTTCGTTTCCGGAACACCCTGGTGGATTAGCCGATGGACGTGCTGCAGGACATCCAGCGATCGCTCGACGGGATCGCCGAAGCGGGATCGCTCGACGCGCTCGAGGCGCAGCGCGTGGCGCTGCTCGGCAAGAACGGCGCGGTCACCGCCGCGCTGAAGGCGCTCGGCGCGCTGCCCCCGGACGAGCGCAAGGCGCGCGGCGCCGAAGTCAATGTCGCGAAGGAACGCATCGCGACCGCGCTGGCCGCGCGCAAGGCCGTGCTCGAGGCGGCTGCACTCGGTCAGCGCCTCGCGGACGAGCGCATCGACGTGACCCTGCCGGGTCGCCAGGCCGATCGCGGCAGCCTGCATCCGCTCACGCGCGCGCTCGACCGGATCGTCTCGATCTTCGCGCGGCTCGGTTACGACGTCGCCGACGGCCCCGAGATCGAGGACGACTGGCACAACTTCGGCGCGCTGAACTTCCCGCCCGACCATCCCGCGCGCACGATGCACGACACGTTCTGGTTCCCGGACGGCCGCCTGCTGCGCACGCACACTTCGCCGGTGCAGATCCGCAGCGCGAAGGGCCGCACGCCGCCGATCCGCATCATCGCGCCCGGCAAGGTCTATCGCAGCGATTCGGACCAGACCCACTCGCCGATGTTCCACCAGGTCGAAGGCCTGCTGATCGACGAGACCTCGACGATGGCCGACCTCAAGGGCACGCTGCGCGAGTTCCTGCGCGCGTTCTTCGGGCGTGATTTCCGCATGATGTTCAAGCCGACGTTCTTCCCGTTCGTCGAGCCCGGCGCCGACGTCGTGATCCGCTGGGACCTGCCCGACGGCGGCTCGCGCTGGCTCGAAGTGCTCGGGTGCGGCATGGTGCATCCGGAGGTGCTGCGCAACTGCGGCATCGATCCCGAGCGCTACACGGGTTTCGCGTTCGGCATGGGCGTCGAACGCCTCGCGATGCTGCGCTACGGCGTCACCGACCTGCGCGCGTTCTTCGAGAACGACGTGAGGTTCCTGAGGCAGTTCGCTTGAGGGGCCGGGAACTGGGAATCGGGAATGGGGAATAGGGAATCGAAACAGCACGTGCGCAAGCACGGGCTTTTGCGTTCGCCACCCGCCCGTCACCCGCCCGCAACGCGCGAAGCCAGCATTTCGTCTTGAACCATTCCCCATTCCCCATTCCCCGAACTTCGTCTTGAACCATTCCCGATTCCCCATTCCCGATTCCCGGCCCCGATGAAATTCTCCGAAAACTGGCTCCGCTCCCGCGTTCCGCTCGAGGTCGACCACGACGTGCTGTGCGAGCGCCTCGACATGATCGGCCACGAGGTCGAGGGGGTCGAACGCATCGGGGTCGCGCTCGACGGCATCGTCGTCGCGCAGATCGTCGCGTGCGCGCCGCATCCGCAGGCCGACCGCCTGCAGGTGTGCGAGGTGGATGCGGGCAGCGAGCGGCTGCAGATCGTCTGCGGCGCGCCGAATGCGCGCGCGG
>DAIOWG010000205.1:3423-5660 GCA_036758645.1 Dokdonella sp.
GATGCGGGCAGCGAGCGGCTGCAGATCGTCTGCGGCGCGCCGAATGCGCGCGCGGGGCTGAAGGCACCGCTCGCGCGGATCGGCGCGAAGGTCGGCGAGCTCGTGATCAAGGCCGCTAAGCTGCGCGGCGTCGAGTCCGCCGGCATGCTGTGCTCGGCGAAGGAACTCGGCCTCGATGCCGACGCGTCGGGCCTGCTCGAGTTGCCCGCGGACGCGCCGGTCGGCGAACCGCTCGCCGGCTACCTCGGCTTGCCCGACAACGTGATCGACCTCGGCCTCACGCCGAATCGCGCCGACTGCCTCGCGCTCGAAGGCATCGCCAACGATGTCGCGGCTGCATTCGACGTGCCGTACCTGCCGCTCGTGATCGAGCCGGTGGCGCCGCAGTCCGCGCGCAGCATCGAAGTCGCGCTCGAAGCGACACCCGATTGCCCGCGCTACTGCGGGCGCTGGATCGGCGGCATCGATGCGTCGGCCGCCACGCCGGCCTGGATGCGCGAACGTCTGCGCCACAGCGGCCTGCGCCCGATCAGCCTGCTCGTCGACGTGACCAACTACGTGATGCTCGAACTCGGCCAGCCGCTGCATGCGTTCGATGCGGATCGGCTGCAAGGACCGATCGGCGTGCGGCGCGCGCGCGCGGGCGAGTCTCTGCGCCTGCTCGACGAGCGCGAGGTCGCGCTCGACGACGGTTTCCTGCTCGTCACCGACGCGGACCGGCCCGTCGCACTCGCCGGCTTGATGGGCGGCTGGGACACGCGCATCGGCGACGCCACGCGCAACGTGTTCCTCGAGGCCGCGCATTTTTCGCCGTCCGCGCTCGCCGGGCGCGCACGGCGGCTCGGCCTGCACACCGACGCGGCACATCGCTTCGAGCGCGGCGTCGATCCGGAGCTCCCGCGCCTCGCACTCGAGCGCGCGACGCGCCTGATCCTCGACGCCGCGGGCGGCGAGCCCGGCGTGCTGGTCGAGGCGGCTTCGGTTGCGCATCTGCCGGTGCCCGTGCCGGTGCGGCTGCGGCGCGCGCGCATCGCGCGCGTGCTCGGCATCGAGGTGCCCGACGCGGAGGTCGAACGCATCCTCGAGGCGCTCGGGATGCAGCCGCAGCGCATCGCCGAAGGCTGGCTCGCGACGCCGCCGAGCCGCCGCTTCGACATCGCGATCGAGGAGGACCTGATCGAGGAAGTCGCGCGCATCCACGGCTACGACCGGATTCCCGACCGTGCGCCGTCGGGCGAACTCTCGGGGCCGTCGCTGCGTGAGGATCGTGTCGAGCAGCGCGCCTGGCGCGAACAGCTCGCCGCGCGCGGCTACCTCGAGGCGATCACGTTCGCGTTCGTCGCGCGCGAGCAGCTCGCGACCTGGGACCTGGCCGAACGCGCGATCGAGCTCGCGAATCCTCTCTCGGCCGAGCTGTCGGTCATGCGCACGAGCCTGCTGCCGGGGCTGGTCGCCGCGCTCGCGTCCAACCGGAGCCGCCAGCAGGCTCGCGTGCGCCTGTTCGAGCTCGGTCGCGCCTACCACGCGGGCACGGAAGCGCCATTGGAAACCGACCGCGTCGCGGGCGTCGCCTGCGGCGCCGCGTTCGCCGAGCAGTGGGGCGCGCAGGCGCGTCCGCTCGACTACTTCGACCTCAAGGGCGACGTCGAGTCGCTGCTCGCGATGACCGCCGTGGCGCACGAGTTCTCGTTCCGGCCGGCCACTTCGCCCTGGCTGCATCCTGGCCAGTCGGCCGAGGTCGTCCGTGGCGAGCGCGTGGTCGGTTCGCTCGGCGCGGTGCATCCGAGCCTGCTCGCGAAGCTCGGACTCGACCAGGACGTGTTCGTGTTCGAGCTCGACCTCGACGGCATCAGTCCGCGCGGCGTGCCGCGCGCCGAGGGCCTTTCGCGCTATCCGTCGGTGCGGCGCGATCTGTCGTTCGAACTCCCGGAAGACGTCCCGTACGCCGCGGTCGAGGCGGCGATTCGTGACGCGGTTGGCGAAACGCTCGCCGGCCTCGTGCTGTTCGATCGCTACGCCGGTCCGAACCTCGGTTCAGGGATCAAAAGTCTCGCTATTGGCTTGATTTTGCAGGACCGTTACCGCACCCTTACGGACCAGGACGCAGACCGATCGGTCGCACTTGCGATCTCCGCCCTGGAATCCGGTTGCAAAGCGAAGCTGCGAGGGTAGGATGGCGCTTACGAAGGCGGAGATGGCGGAGCGTCTGTTCCTGGACGTCGGCCTGAACAAGCGCG
>DAIOWG010000206.1:0-5659 GCA_036758645.1 Dokdonella sp.
CGCCGACGTCGAGACGCGCTACCGCCAGCGCTACGCCGACCTGATCGTCAACGCCGATGCGCGCCGCGTGTTCGAGCTGCGCGCGCGCACGATCCGCTTCATCCGCGACTTCCTCGAGGCGCCGCAGCGGCGGTTCATGGAAGTCGAGACGCCGATGATGCACCCGATCCCGGGCGGCGCGACCGCGCGGCCGTTCGTGACGCACCACAACGCGCTCGACCTCACGATGTACCTGCGTGTCGCGCCCGAGCTGTACCTGAAGCGCCTCGTCGTCGGCGGTTTCGAACGCGTCTACGAGATCAACCGCAATTTCCGCAACGAGGGCGTGTCGACGCGGCACAACCCCGAGTTCACGATGCTCGAGCTGTACCAGGCCTACGCGACCTACGAGGAGATCATGGATCTCACCGAGGACCTGATCCGCGACACCGCACGCGCCACGCGACCGCAACTCGCGCTCGAATGGGAAGGCAGGACGATCGACCTCGAACCGCGTTTCCGGCGCTGGGCGATGGCGGAAGCCGTGGCGCACCACAACCCCGGCATCGACGCGGACGCGTTGCGCGATCGGGAGGCGCTCGCCCGTCACTGCGAACGCCTGGGCATCCCGGTCAAGCGCGGTTACGGATGGGGCAAGCTGCTGCTCGAGATTTTCGAGAAGACGGTCGAGCCGTCGCTGGTGCAGCCGACCTTCATCACCGATTACCCGACCGAGGTCTCGCCGCTCGCGCGCGCGAACGACCACGACCCTGAAGTCACCGACCGCTTCGAGCTGTTCATCGGCGCGAAGGAAATGGCCAACGGCTTCTCCGAGCTCAACGATCCCGAGGACCAGGCCGCGCGTTTCCGCGCCCAGGTCGAAGCCAAGGACGCGGGTGACGACGAGGCGATGCACTTCGATGCCGACTACATCCGTGCGCTCGAGTACGGCATGCCGCCGACCGGCGGGCTCGGCGTCGGCGTCGACCGGCTCGTGATGCTGTTCGCCGGCGTCGCCTCGATCCGTGACGTGCTGCTGTTTCCGTACATGCGCCCGGAAACCTGAGCATGGCCAATGTATACTTTGGTCACGGCCGCGCCGGCCGCGCGCGGGGCCTTCCGCGCTGGCGCCGCCCGCGCGCGTGCGCGTGCTAACCTAGCCCGGAGCCCGCGGCGGTCGCGTCGGCGGTTTGCGCGGCGAACAGCACCCGCGTGGGCGTGGCGAAGGTCGCGGAGCACAGCGTGAATGTCCTGATCGTCGATGACCAGCCGTCCGCCCGCACCATGCTGAGGCACGTGGTGGAGGCGATAGGGCCCGGCGTCCACACCGCCGACTTCGGCAGTCCGGTCGAGGCGCTTCGCTGGTCCGAAGGCCATGCGACCGATCTCGTGCTGCTCGACTACCGCATGCCCGACATGGACGGCCTCGAGTTCGCGCGCCGCTTTCGTCGTTCGCTCGCGCGCCGCGACATCCCGATCGTGCTGATCAGCGTGGTCGGCGACGAGCCGGTGCGGCAGGCCGCGCTCGAGGCCGGCGTGATCGATTTCCTGGTCAAGCCGGTGCGCCCGCGCGAACTGCGCACGCGCTGCAAGAACCTGCTGCAGCTGCGCCAGCAGGGTGAATCGGTCAAGGAACGTGCCCGCTCGCTCGAGCAGCGCGTGCTGGAAAGCCTGCGCGAGGTCGAGCAGCGCGAGCGCGAGACGCTCTACCGGCTGGCCAAGGCGATCGAATACCGCGACGCCGGCACCGGCATCCACCTGCTGCGGATGTCACATTATGCCGAGCTGCTGGCCGAAACCCTCGGCATGAGCGAGGAGGAGGTCGGCACCCTGGTGTCCGCCGCGCCGCTGCACGACATCGGCAAGATCGGAATCCCGGACGCGGTGCTGCTCAAGCGCGCCGGGCTCACCGACGCGGAGTTCGCGGTGATGCGCCAGCATCCGCTGATCGGCTACGAAATCCTGCGCGACAGCCAGAGCCGCTTCGTGCAGATGGGCGCATTGATCGCGCTGCACCACCACGAGCGCTGGGACGGCAGCGGCTACCCGGCCGGGCTGCGCGGCAACGACATCCCGCTCGCTGCGCGCATCGTCGCGGTGGCTGACGTGTTCGACGCGCTGACCTCCGAGCGTCCGTACAAGAAGGCCTGGCCCGCGGGCCAGGCGTTCGAATACATGCGCGCGAATCGTGGCACGCTTTTTGATCCTGCTTGTATCGACGCCATGTTCAGCCAGGAGGCGCGTATCCTCGACATCCTCGATGCCAGCCTCGTCCCGCCCAGGACGGGGCACTGACGACGGGGTCCCCGGGGGCAGGCGGTTCGATGAGCAGCATGCAGGCGACACTGGCCGGAATCCGCAAGGCCTACGCGAACCGCCCTGACAGCGAGCACGGGCAGGCGTTCATCCGCATCGCGGTGCTCGCGGTCGTGCTCGCCTACCTGTGTGGCGTCGGCACGATGGCCGGTTTCCACGATCCGGCGATCCGCTCGGTGCTGCTGCTCGTCGCCGTCGAGTTCATCGTCGGTGCGGCGATCCTGTTCGCGATCGCCCGCAATCCCGGCGTGTCGCGGCCTCGGCGCGTGGTCGGCATGCTCGCCGACTACTCGATGATGGGCATCGCGATGCACATCATGGGCGCGCACATCGCGCCGGTGTATGTGGTGCTGCTGTGGGTGACGATCGGCAACGGCCTGCGGTTCGGCACACGCTTCCTGGTCATCGCGGTCGCACTCGCCGCGATTTCGTTCCTTGCGGTCATCACCACCACCGAGTACTGGCAGCAGAATGCGCCGCTGGCCTGGGGCCTGCTGGTCGGACTGGTCGCGATCCCCGCCTATCTCACGTCCTTGCTGCGCGCGTTGACGCGCGCGACCGACGAGGCGCGGCGAGCGAACGCGGCCAAGACCTCGTTCCTCGCCAACATGAGCCATGAGTTCCGCACGCCGCTCAATGGCATCGTCGGCATGTCCGAACTGCTGTCGGCGACGCGCCTGACCGTCGAGCAGCGTGAATGCGCCGCGGTGATCCAGACCTCGGCGCGCTCGCTGCTCGGCCTGGTCGAGGACGTGCTCGACATCTCGACGATCGAGGCCGGCAAGCTCAAGCGCGTCGAAGCCGACTTCCAGCTCGGCGACGTGCTCGACGGCATCCGCGTGATGCTGCAGCCGCTCGCCGCCGCCAAGGGCATCGCGTTCGAGACGTGCATCGGCGATGGCGTGCCGATGGACCTGCGTGGCGACAGCGTGCACCTTCGCCAGATCCTCGTGAACCTGGTGTCGAACGCGATCAAGTTCACCGAGGAAGGCCGCGTCGCGATCGCGGTCGAGAAACTGCCCGCCCCGGTCGAGGGCGGCGCAATGCTGCTGTTCTCGGTTCGGGATACCGGCGTCGGTATTCCCGCGCACGCGCAAGACCGCATCTTCCAGGCGTTCGAACAGGCCGATGCCGGGCATGCGCGCCGGTTCGGCGGCACCGGGCTCGGCACCACGATCGCGAAATCGTTGACCGAACTGCTCGGCGGCGAGATCGGACTCGAAAGCCGCGAGGGCGAGGGTTCGCATTTCTGGGTACGGCTGCCGTTCGTCGTGCGCACGGTGGTCGCCGACGTCGCGCGCCGCGCCGGGCCGAACGTCATCGAATTCGCAGATCCGTTCGTGCGCCATCGTGCGCGGATCCGCTCGCTGCGGCTGCTGGTCGCGGACGACCAGCCTGCGAACATCACGGTGCTGGTCCGTCTGCTCGAGAAGGCGGGGCACCAGCCGTTCGTCGTTCACAGCGGCGAGGAGGCACTCGAGGCGATCGAGCAGGAACACTTCGATGCGGCGATCATCGACCTGCACATGCCGGGGATCAGCGGCCTCGACGTGTTGCGCCAGGTGCGCGTGATGCAGGCCGGCCGCGCGCAGACTCCGTTCATCGTGCTGAGCGCCGACGCGACCGCGACCACCATACGCGAATGCAGCCAGGCGGGCGCGCGTGCCTACCTCAGCAAGCCGATCGTCATCGACCGCTTGTTCGAAGCGCTGTGCGACGTCGCCTCGGACGCGCCCCGGCCAGGCGGGATGGTCGCGGCACTCGCATCCGTGCAGCCGTCGGCGAGCACGGTGATCGCGCCGCAGGTCATCGAGGAGCTGGCGGAACTGCAACTGGGCGAAGGCTTCGTCGGCCTGTTCGTGGCCGAATGCCTGAGTGACGCGACGCGCACGATCGGGCAGATGGAAACGCAAGCCGCCGCCGGCCAGTGGGACGCTTTCCGCGATGGCTGCCACGCGCTCAAGGGCGTGGCAGGGAACATGGGAGCGGTCCAGCTTGCCGCGGCGGCTTCCGACCTGATGCGGCTCGGCAACTGGCAGTTGCCGCGCGAATTCAAGCCGCGCTTGCGGCTCATGCGCGAGCTGCTCGAATCCGCGCGCGCGGCCCTTGCCGGCGCCATGGCGACGCGTGAAGGACGCGACGCCACCGTCTGGGACGCCTGAGCGATGCGCATTCCACGCGTTCGATCAGCCGGCCGCGATCCTCGCCGGAGCGGGTGCTGCGGACGCATCCGCCGCAGGCTTGCGTTGTGCTCGCACCAGCCGCTCCATCGTGCGCAACGACTTCTCGCCGAGCTGCATCGCGGTGTCGACCCAGATTTCGGTGATCCGCATGAGTTCGGCCAGGCTCACCTCGCTGCGGATCTGGCGCACGCGATTCATCGCCTCGCGCGCGTGCGGGATGCGGTGGTTGCGGCGGATCAGGTCGTCGACTGCCTGCACGCCTTCGCCTTTCGGCACCAGCACGTCGACGATGCCCATGCGATGCAGTTCGTCGCTGCCGTAGATCGTCCCGTTGAGCATCATTTCCTCGGCGCGGCGCGGGCTCACGCGCTGCGAGAGATACGAGTAGGCGCCCATGCCCGGGAACAGGTCGAACAGCACTTCCGGGAAGCCCATGCCGACGCCTTCCTCGGCGACGATCGTCTGGCACGACAGCGCAGCCTCGAATCCTCCGCCGAGCGCGTCGCCCTGGACCAGCGCGACGGTGTGCGCGTTGCGATTGAGATGTGCATGGAACGCATGCACGCCTTCGACGCAAAGCCGCGCATAGGCAAGCAGGTGTTCCCGGTTGCGTTCACGGATCAGGCGGCAGAACAGGTCGAGATCACCGCCAAGGTTGAACACGTCCGCGTCGGAAGCGAGCACGATGTGCGCGAGTCGATTGTCCGAATGCGTCGCGTGCGCGGTCAGCTTGTCCGACGCCTGTTTCTGGAACTCCCGGACTTCCTTGATCAGCTGCGGGGAAAAGCAGGCGCGGTATCCGCTTCCGAGCGGAAAGCGTCGCGCGTGCATGAAGCACCAATAGGTGTTTGCAACGGGGTCGTCCTGCGAACGCAGCAGACGGAATTCCGGGTTGCGGCGAAGCATCTCAACGGCGGTCATTGGGGCATTCCTCGACAGAAGGTAGTGCCGCTCGCCGGATCGCGGGGCGTGAGCGGCTTTTGCTCACGGCGAACTGCATATCCCCCTGGAATATGCATGCGATCACGGTTCAGTCTAATTCAAAGCGTGTGTCGCACCGCCGACGTGAACGCGTCATTTTGTGACGCAGTCCTCACTTTGGTTGTGACGCAGGCCCGTTTCGCCCTGAGCGCCCGGGCGATCGGCTGCCGTCGCGTGGATCCGGTCGCGATGCGGCCACA
>DAIOWG010000207.1:0-5655 GCA_036758645.1 Dokdonella sp.
GTTGCCCTCGCCCTGCAGGCTCGCGAGTCTTTCGAGCCATTCGAGCAGCGGTTTCCAGTCCTCGCGATGCGGTCGCGCCGCGCTGCTGTCGTCATCGAACAGGCTGCGCCCCGACTCGGCCAGTGCGACATACGCCTGCGAGTCGCGCACTCGGCTGCGCGCGGCCTGGGTCAGGCGCTCGAGCGTCGCTTCGAGGCTGCGTGCCGCGCGCGTGCGCTCGCGCAGGCGGCTCGCGACCAGCGCGATGCGAAGCCGCCCGCTGCGCACCTCGGCGAGCTTGCGCACCATGTCGAGGAACACCAGCGTCGCGCGCAGGTCGATCGGCGAAGGCACGACCGGGATCACGAGCGCGTCGGCATGGCGCGCGAATCGCTCGAACTCGTGCGCGCGCAGGCCGGCCGGCGTATCGATCAGCAACACCTGCGTGGTGGGTGGAACGCGCAGCATCCAGCCGGCGCTGAGCCCGTGCGCGGGGTCGTTGCTCGCGAGCGCATGGATGCGCGGCAGGTGCGCCGCGCGCAGGGCGCACCACGCAAGCGACGAGCCTTGCGGATCGCAGTCGACGACCGCGGTGCGACGGCCACTGCGTGCGAACCAGCCGGCCAGGTTGGTGGCGAGCGTGGTCTTTCCGCAGCCGCCCTTGCTGTTGGCGACGAGTACCCTGAACATCCCCTTCCCCCGACGAGCGCCCCCGCGTGCCGAATCTACGCGATTCCGCCCCGCAATTCCGGCGCGCGCGCACATTTTCCACGCCTTGCGGGGCCTGCGGCACGCGGACGGTGGCCCAGTACGGTCAGCCGTAGAGCGCATCGACCACCATCACGAGCGCGAAGCCGACCATGAGCGCGACCGTCGCCGGAGTCTCGTGGCCTTCGCCATGCGTCTCGGGGATCACCTCGTGCGAGACCACGAACAGCATCGCGCCGGCCGCGAGTGCGAGTCCGAGCGGATAGGCGAGCGCGAACCCGCTCGACAGCGCGACACCGAGCAATGCGCCGACGGGCTCGAGCGCGCCAGTCGCGATCGACACCAGCACCGCACGCCACGCGCCGATGCCCGCGGCGCGCAGCGCGAGCGCGACGACCAGGCCCTCCGGCATGTCCTGCAGCGCGATCGCACCGGCGACCGGCATGCCGATCGAGACATCGGCATCGGCGAACGCGACGCCGACCGCCATGCCCTCGGGCAGGTTGTGCAGCGCGATCGCGAACGCGAGCAGCCCGACGCGACCGACGCGGCCGCTGCCCGGTCCGCACGCGCCCGAATGATCGTGCGCATGCGGCGTGAACGCGTCGAGCCCGAGCATCAGCAGCGTTCCGAGCGCGAGGCCCGCAACGACCACGAGCAGCGCGCCTGCGCGCTCGCCGGTCAGCGTCGTCGCGACATCGATCGCCGGCACCAGCAGGGAAAAGAAGCTCGCCGCGAGCATCATGCCGGCCGCGACCCCGAGCAGCACGTGTTCGACGCGTTTGGAGATGGACTGCAGCAGCAGCGCGGGCAGTGCACCGAGCGCGTTCGCGCCGAAGCAGGCCATGCCGGCGACGAACGCGAGCGCGAGCGCGCTGTCCGCGTTCGCGGCTGCTGGTCGCGGCAGACCCACTGCGAGCATCGCAAGCAACGCGAGCGCGGCGACGACCAATGCGATCGACGCGGCCGGATGGCTGCGTGCATGCGCGACGAGGCTGGCGCCCCAGCCCGGCACGCGTGCGGGCGTCGTGGACGTGGTTTCCATCGCACGGAGTATCGGCGAATCCGCGCCGCGCGGCGCGCCTGGACACGACGCGCTTGGGCGCGGTGCGCGGCGGCGACGCTTCGCCTCGACGCCGCATGACCCTTGTCGTGAGCGACGGCTGCGTCTACCGTGCATGCATGCGCTCCCTTCTCGTCCTGCTCTTGACGATGCTCGCCGCCGCTTGCGTGGCGCGCGAACCCGCGTCCGCCGTCGCGACGCCCTCGGATGCGTTCTTCGAGCGCCTGCTCACGTTGTGCGGCAATGCGTATGCGGGTCGCCTCGGTGCGCACGATGCGTCCGATCTCGCCGCGTTCGCCGGCACGCCGGTCATGCACGTGCGCGAGTGCGGTGCCGACGAAATCCGCATTCCGTTCCATGTCGGCGACGACCGCTCGCGCACCTGGGTGATCGCGCGCGGCACGCAGGGACTGCGACTCAAGCACGAGCACCGGCACGCGGACGGCAGCGCGGACGCGATCGATCGCTACGGCGGTGACAGCGCGGGTGCCGCCGCGGGCAGCGCGAGCCGCCAGGAGTTTCCCGCGGATGCCGAATCGAAGGCGATGTTCGCGGCGGCGGGCATGCAGGTTTCGATCGACAATACCTGGGCGATCGAGGTCGAGCCCGGCAAGCGCTTCGTGTATGAGCTGCGCCGGCCGAACCGCCACTTCAGCGTCGAGTTCGACCTCTCGACGCCGGTGGCGCCGCCGCCCCCGCCCTGGGGCAACGCGCGAGGCGCGCGGCGCTGAAGCGCCGCCCACACGGCACGCGCGAGCCTCGCAGGCGGAGACGTGTGGCAGCGACTTCAGTCTGATGGGCCAGGCGAAGAGCTCGGGGCTGAAGCCCCTCCCACAACAGCGCGTCGCTAGACCCGACCACCTCGGTCGACTGTGCCCGCAGCGGGCACGCGCGCGATCACCAGTTCCCCGGCCACCGGTTGGCCAACCTCGTGCCGGATCACGAGCGGCTCGCGCACGATCCCGACGAATCCGGCGAATTCGAGTTCGCGCACGGCTGCCGCGGGCGCGTGGCGGTAGCGGCCGGTCGCGGGCAGCAGCTCCACCCCCTCGCCCGCGCTCGACTCGAGCGAGAAGGCGAACCAGCCTCCGGGCGCAAGGCGATCGCGCACCGCTGCGAACATCGGCGCGAGCGAGCCGACGTAGACGAACACGTCGGCAGCGACGATGAGCTCCCACGAGCGCCCGCGCGCCTGCGCGAGGAAGGCGCCGATCTCCGCCGCGACGAGCTCGCGATACACGCCCTTGGCACGCGCGTGCTCGAGCATGCGTGGCGAGAGGTCGACGCCGTCGATCACGCGCCCGTCGCGTGCAAGTTCGACCGCCATCAGGCCGGTTCCGCAGCCGAGGTCGAGCACGCTGCGCGCCGCCTGCGCGCCCTGCGCGCGCAGCACGGCGGCCAGTCGGGCGGGCACCGAATAGCCGAGGCGGTCGACCAGCGTCAGTTCGAAACGGTCGGCGAAATCGTCGAACAACTGCTGGATGTAGTCGTCCTCGACCCGGTCGGGCAGTTCGCCGCGCAGCGAGGCGAGGAAATGCGCGACCACGGCATCATCGGGAGCGAGCATGCGCGCGCGCTCGAACGCCTCGCGCGCAGATGCCGCCTCGCCGAGCCGCAGTCTCGCGCGCCCGAGCCAGGCCCATGCCTGCGCATCGTCGGCGCGCTCGCGCACGAGCGCGAGCAAGGCCGCGGCGGACTCGGCGACGCGCCCGGACTGCATCAGCGCGACCGCCTGCTCGAGCGCGACCTCGGGGTCCGCCGGCGCGAGCGCGAGCGCGCGGGTGCGGCTCGCGAGCGCTTCGTCGACCTGTCCGAGCGCAGCCTGGGTCGCCGCGAGGCCGCGCCATGCATCGAGCGCGGCCGCGTCGGTCGCGACGAGGCTGGCGTACAGCGGCAACGCGTCGGCGTTGCGCCCGAGCCGACGCAGCGCATGCGCGCGATGCAGCAACAAGGCCGGCTGGCGCGGCGCGATGCGCAGGCCGGCGTCGAATGCATCGAGCGCCTCCGCCACCCGCCCGAGGTCGAGCGCCGCGAGACCGAGCGCGTTCCAGGCCGACGCGAGCCCGGGTGCGAGGCTTGCTGCACGACGCGCCTCGGCGATCGCGCGCGCACCGTCGCCGCTGCGCCGGTACGCGACCGACAGGTTGGTCGCGATACCGGCATCGGTGGGCAAGGCGCGCGAGGCCGGCTCCAGTACCGTGACGGCCTCGGTGTAGCGCTCGCGCTGCAACAGCAAGGCACCGAGCGCCGCGCCCGCGCGCGTGTCGCCTTCCTGCAGGCATGCGCGATAGCCCTGCTCGGCCTCGTCGAACCGGCTCGCGCGGTGCAGCGATAGGAAGGTTTCGAAGTCCTGCGCGGGCATCGGAGGCGAGAGGAACGGGCGGTTTCGAATGGTAGCAGCGCGATCGCATGCGAGCGGTTGCAAAGCGCGCAGCCGAAACGCCTCCTCCATCCTCCGCGCGTCCGGGTCTTGTGGGAGGGACCTCTGTCCCGATGGGCTTGCGCGAAAGGCCCGTGCTGCAGCCCCTCCCGCAAGGTCGCGGTGCTGGAGCCTTCTCGCAAGGCACCGGGAGCATCGGGACGTGACGCAGCGCCCGGTTCGATGCCACCGGCGCGCCGAGAATCCGCGCCATCCGCAGCCGGGGACACGCCGATGACACCACGGGCACCGCGAGCGTTCCATGCAGACTCCGTCCCGAGCCGGCGGCCCGTGCAGGCGCTGCTGGCATGCCTCGGCATCTGGCTGTCGGTGCCGGCACTGGCAGAGTCGATCTTCCGCGATGGCTTCGAGCCCCTCGAACCGGCGCCAGTCGTCGAGGTGCTGCGCGACGACCGTGTCGCGACGCTCGAGATCGACTACGACGGCGACAACGCGTGGGGCCAGTGGTGGACGATGGACGGAAGCGGGACCGATGCCGCGGGCTTCCGCGTGAGCTGGTGGCCGCGCGACGCGGCGGGCGCTCCAACGCCGCAGTCCCTGCCACGTTCGCTGGGGGTACTCGCACGCAGCCACGACGGCAGCACCGGTTGCCTCAATGCCGATGCATCGCCCGCGGCGCCCGCCGGCGCCGCGCGCTGGCTCGTCACGGCGAACCGCCGCGTGCAGTTGCAGCCGCTCGTGAACGGCGCGCCGTACGTGGTGCGCGTCGAGCGCCTCGACTCGCTCGGCCACGTGATCAGCCAACCCGCGATCGTGCAGTTCGATGGCGGCGACGGCACGCGCGTCGATGCGTTGCGCGCGAGCCTCACGCATTTCGACGACTTCAACCGTGTTGCGGGCGCGGCCGACGAGACGCTGTGGAACAACGCGACGGTCACCTCGACCGATGCGCGCTTCAACCTGTTCTTCATCAACGACCAGTACCACGCGCACACGCTGAACGGCACGCGCGTCGACAACACCGGCGACAAATCGCAGACCTCGCAACGTTTCCGCAAGCCGCTGCGCATCGAGCCGGGCGTTCGCCGCCACATCGTGTTCGACATGGACAGCCCGCTGAGTCCGCGCTCGGTCTGGTACCTCGACCTCAATCCGGTGCGCACCGACCTCACCGGCCATGCCGACTTCTTCGACACCGACGGCGCGACCGGACTGCCGGCCGGCATGCTGCGGCTGCGCGCCCAGTTCCAGACCTTCAGCGTGAGCCTGATCGGCATGGACGGCGCGTCCCACCAGGTCGCATCCGTCGACATGGAAGCGATCGGCCGCCAGGCCGTCACCAACGTGCGCCGCAGCTTCGAAGCCTGGGTCGGCACCGACGGCATCGAGGTCGTGATCGACGGCCGCGAGGTCATCGACGCGGACTTCGCCCCGCACGCGCTGGCGAGTGGCGACTACGAGCCGCTGTGGGTCGGCTTCGGCTACAACACCACCAAGGACGGCGTGCCGTACTACCTGCTGCACT